>NZ_CP006843.1 GCF_000626675.1 Corynebacterium glyciniphilum AJ 3170
GGCACCCACCGGCAGATTGTCGGGCATCCCCGGCGCCGACTGGCCGCCGCCAGGAACAATCACGACGATATCCGGCTCACACCGGGGGATGGCGGGAGTAGCCACGACACCGGTGGAGAATCCGACAGCGGACGCCACCGGAGCGCTGACGACGGCCACCGCGACGGCAGCTGCCGCAGCGCCGACAGCTGAGCGCATTCCGCGACGGCGGTGGGAGAGATTGAGACGCACGGGAACTCCTGGGAGGGGTGTGCAAACTCGACATGAAACTACGGGAGATTATAGAAACACCCGATCCAAGAGGGAGCCACAATCGTGAACCTGCCCGGCATGGGGCAATAGTAAAAGTGCGTCCAGCCCCACCAGCTGGGGTCCTCAGCCCTAACCGAGATGCAGGTCCGCTTGCAGCAGACACGCCATCACCCACCGCAGCTCCCCGACTGCTTGCTGCGAGTAATCGTGACGCTTGTTCGGCTCGCCAGTCTGCGTTGCCTGAGGGGCCAGGGCTACGAGAGTGTCGACCGCCTTCTCAATCAGCGTCCGGGCACCGCCAGCTCCACTTTGCAACAGCACCAGATCGACCACATCAGCGCCGACCCCACCTTGCAACACCACCATTCACTGCAGGTCGAATCCGGCCACGGAACCGTCTCGACGCGGGTCCGCGGCACCGGCCACCCGGGGGTCACGGACGCGGATCACGCTCAGGCCGGAGTCGTAGCTCCCCGGCTCCAGGTCGTGGCCCCAGTCCTCCAGCAGGTCACGCATCCTGGCCTGCTCCCGGCCGTCCTTCGCGGCGTACACGCTGTTGCGGTTGGTGGCACCGACGTTCGGCAGCGCCACCGCCTCCTCCGGGGTGAGTTCCCAGTCAATCATGCCGACCAGGGTCTTCACCACGTACGAGGGGATCTTGCGTCCCCCGGGGGACCCCAGCACCATGAGGGGGTCGTCTCCCTTAGCGAACACGAGGACCGGTGACATCGTGGTACGCGGGTGGGCACCGGCGTCCCTGTGGTTCGGTTCCCCGGCACGCGCCCGGGAGCTGAAGTTGTCGAGCGAGTTGTTGAGGAAGTAGCCGTTCTCCTTCTCCCCGCTGCCGAAGCTGCGCTGCAGGGTGGTGGTGAGACTGGCCATGCTGCCGGCGGAGTCGCGGATGGTGACCTGCGATGTCCCCTGGTCCTCGCTGTCCTCGTAGCGGTGACTCCGCCCGTGCAGGTCCTCCGGTGTGAGCCCGCGGAGGGTCTTCTTCTGCCGGATGCTGTCGGCGGCCGCGTCGAGGTGGTGCTCACCGGTGACGATCTCCTCGACGTAGTCCGGAGTCGTGTCGCCCATCCAGGTGTTGGCGTTGGTGAAGGCGATGCGCTCGGCCTCCATCATGAGGTGCTGGGCGGTTGCCCGGGCTGTGCCGTGTTGCGGGGTCAGCCGGGCCAGGTCGAGCCGGTCGAGGATGCCGAGGGTCTCCCCGACCACCATCATGCCGGTGGCCGTGGAGTGCGGGCCGCACACCGAATTCCCCTGGTAGTCGACGCATAGCGGGTCGGACGGTTCGATGGGGTTATCCGTGCCGTCGAGCCCGGCGAGGTGGTCGGCGTACTCGCGATTGGTGAGGGTGTCCCCCGCCTTTGGGAGGTTGTCGAAGAGTTCGCTGCGGGCCTCCATCGCGTCGGCGAGCCGTGCGGTGACCTCGAATCCGTCGGTAGACAGTGTCCGCGCCGGTGCGGTGAGCTCCTCCAGGGACTTCGTCCCGAAGTGTGCGCGCACCGAGTCCATCAGCCGGTCGGTCTGCGGCACGCCGACGGACCCCTCCGGGTCGTCCGGCGCGTACACCGTGCCGTCGAAGCTCGCCGTGGTGCCCGTCTGCGCGTCGTGGTAGACGAGGAGACCGCCGCCACCCGGGCCGGAGTACTGCGGTTCGGTGAGGCCGAGGACGTACTGCGCGGCGACGACGGCGTCGGCCGCCGTCCCCCCGTCGGCGAGGACTTCGCACGCCGCCTGTGTGGCCGCCGGGTCGGGCGTGGCGACCATGCCGCCCCGTACGGCACCACGTGCCTGCGTCTCGCCGTCCCGGCAGGAGTCGGACGGGGCCGTCGGCAACGGCTTCGAGAGCGGAGACTGATCGGACGCAGATCCTCTGACCGCACACGAACTGAGTATCATAAGACCTAACAACACACCCGCTAGCTGCCAAATCTTCTGATTATCATCTAGTACCATGCCGTCACCGGAATCGCGACAGTAACGCAGCCTGCCATAGACATGCTGATTCCAAGTGAGGTGCGCTTCCAGCCGTACTGGACCACGTCATTGGCGATGATGGCGGGGAGCACGCAGAACACCACATTCTGCGGCCCGCCGAACCGGGCACCCCACATCGTCGCCGCGATAAGCTCCACGGCCGTAACCGCGACAAATGAGAGCGCGCACAGGATGATAAACCGGTCTTTACCGAACAGTGGCACCCTCCGCGCGTACGGGAGGTACACGGCCAGGACGAGGAGCGTGCCGAGGGTGAGGACCGCGATGTAGGCCGGTGAGGTCATCGCCACGACGATCACGCCGGCGGTGACGTACCCGCCGGTCCGCAACTTGCGCGACCGGACTGTACGCTCCTGGACCAGCAGGGCGAGGATCACCGAGAGGGCACTCATCAGGAAGAGCATCGGGAGCGGTTCGACGTCCGACGAGGTCAGCGTGTCCACCAGGGACAGCGGGAACACCGTGGATGTCAGCAGCGTGACGGCCAGGCCGACAGCGCCGGTGACCGGCACCATCCATGCCAGCGGCACGACGGTGCGCACCACTCCCTGCTTGATGAGGGAGTTGCAGAGCATGCCGGGGACGATCACGCCGACGAGGCCGAGCCCGTCGTCCGGTGCGCCGCCGAGCACCCACGAGGTGACCGCCAGCCAGAGTGCGCCGCAGACCACGCCGACGGCCAGGCCGATGGCGAAGATCTGGCGCGGCCGGGGCAGGAACATCTTGAGGACAACGAACCGGATGAGGACGTAGCCCACCATCGCCGCCAGCAGCGTCGCCAGGACGTTGAGCGGAATGTACAGCGACGACGCCAGGTAGCCGACTGCAAGTGATCCGCCGACAGAGATCTGGCGGCGACGGAAGTACAGGTAGCTGACCACGAGGCCCATGAGGAAACTGATGTGGACGTAGTCTGAAAGAAATCCATACGTCCCGATATGCTGGTAGGTCATGCTGCGGTTGCGTCGCTGCGTTCTGGAGCTAAGGCGCCAATGTAGCGCTCCATGGCGGTGACGTGGTCGGTGTGGATGTTCACCATGCCGAAGATGGCGACGTCCTGCCCCTCGAACCCGGCCCGTGCACGTTTGACGAGGTCGCGTCCATCGACGCCCTGTTCGCCGTCCAGGTCACTGGTGGTGACGATCATGCCGTCGTCCACCCCGGCGTTAAGCAGCTTCTGCCGGACGGCGTCCTGGATCTCCCCGTAGAGCACCACGCGGTCGATGTCGGAGGCCAGGTCCTGTGCGACGAGGTCGACGAACATGGCGGCGCGGTCGGTGCGGTCGGCCCGGTTGTTCAGGGCCACGACCTTGCGGCAGGACGGCAGGTCCGCGTCGACCACGTCGTGGAAGACGCGGGTGGTGGACTCCCAGTCGTTGACGGCGAACATGGGCACCCAGTAGAACGGGCCGTCTTGCACGTCGCGGACGTGGGCGATGCGGGTGGTGCCGGGGTCGGGGGCCGCTGCGAGCATGCCGCGTGCCGCGGTCTCGGCGTTGATGCCCAGCGCCTCGGCGACGGCGAGCACGACCGCCACGTTCTCCTCGAACTGGCGGTAGTCGAACTCGGTGCACAGGGAGCGTGAGAGCTCGGACTCCTGTGCCACGACCAGCCGGGAGTTCCGGGCCTCGCAGTGCCGGCGGATGATCCTGACCAGCTTCGGGTCACGTTCACCGGTGATGACCAGACCGTTCTGCGGGACGGTGGTGCACAGGGAGGCGGCGATCTCCTCCAGGGTGTCCCCCATGTCCTCCTGGTGGTCCAGGCGCACGTTGGTGAGCACGGTGACCGGTGAGCGCAGGATCACGTCCTGGCACAGTGCCTGGTACTTCGGCTTCACTGCCATGCACTCGACGACGAGGGCCTCGGTGCCGTCGAGCCACTCGGCGAGGAACCGGTACTGCTCGTTGATGTTCGCCGGTCCGGTCCTGCGGATCGGGTGCTCGCCGCCGTCACTGTCGATGACGCAGGCGAAGGTCCCCGTCGTCTTGGCGATGGTCGTCTTCCCCGCCTCACGCAGAACGCCGCCGATCATCCTGGTGACCGTGGACTTTCCTCGGATTCCGTTGACGTGGACATTGATCTCGAGACTGTCGATCCGGCGGCTGTGCCGGACTTCCTTACCGTGGAAAGTCGCCATTCCTGTGGCCGCGACCACCGCGGAAAGGGACAGGAAAGAGAGCATGGGTGGGACTCCTTCTGAGGGTATTCATAGTATGGCTAAATACGTTCGCCGAACAACACTCCAGGTATGAGCGTGTAATTTGGGGTACCCTGAACTATCTTGCCGCAGGTCGTCACTCGAGGCGAACGCTTTCATTAGAGACAGCCAGGCCTACTGGGGCTACTGTGAGAATATAAAACAATTACTTCGGCTACCTATTTTATCCATTTATATACAACGAAGCTATCATTATTTATATAAATCAAGCTGCGCTAGCCCCACCTCATCCTTCCTTTCGGTGTGATTATGTGCATACCTGAAGTTCCGTCAATTGTCTTTACTCACGCAACGCGGAAGGGTAACTAACCAGCCTCGAGCGTTACTGATCCAACTCCGATGGAGTCACGGACGGTCCCAATGATGTTGCTTGCCAGCCCCACCCCAGTCGTTTTCGATTGCTGCGGTCACGATCCCAGAAATAGATCGACCCAGTTCAGTTAGATATTCGAACATGTATCCTCCTAAGAAGAGATGGTGAGGTAGCGCGACCAGATGTCGTCACTACCACGCCATTTATACACAGGAACCCCTTGCTGAGCAGAAAAGGTGATGCGCACCATATTTTTGCATGGAATGGCACCATTAACCACGTTTATTGCAGCGTGAATACATGTCAAACCATAGAGTTTCCGCTTGCGGTCCGCTCCGGAATAGCTTGCTGAACATCCCAATGCTCAACGATCATTGCGTTATCAACACGGAAGATGTCGGCGACAGCCGTCGATATTTCTAGGGTTTCCCATGTGGCATGAACGACGACCATATCATCTTCTGCGATTACCCGTGATACTGATACGTGTAGATTAGGGTCTGAAACGTAGTCTCCGAGCGCTTCGACGAAGTTCTGTTTCCCGTTTTCGACATTAGGGTTATGTTGAACGTACTGTTCCGATGATATATAACTATCCGCAGCACGTGCCAGATCCTTCTTAACGAAAGCCTCCGTGTAGAAATCGTGGACGATTTCTCTACTTTCCGGCTCGATTCGCTCATTTTTGGTATGCGATACAGGCGATGTTTCTTCCCTTTTTTTTTCTTCAGTTGCGGTGCATGAAGATATGCCAAGCCCGATGGTGGCCATAATTGCCACGGCAGACAGGGAAATGATCGTATTTTTCGTGTTCAATATGCGCCTCGCGGTGTGTACTTGTTTTCCGTTGGTGAATTAGTGTGCTGATTCTTCTGGAAGCGCGATTCGGGCGTCGGCAACTGTGAAGCGGGCACGACGATGCACCGGGTTCTCGAGTTCGTCCAGGGCGGCACGGGCGAAGGTGCCGGTCGTGACGCTGCCGCCGGCCGGATGATCCTCGCCGAGGGCATACGATTCGGCGGGTGCACCGGGAGCGATCTCCGGGGCGGGGGCGAGCATCGTCCAGTCCAGGCCGGCGGGGGCGGCACGGTAGAGATCAAGCACCTCGGCGAAAGACCGGGCCTCGGCGGCGTACGCCTCGGGGAAGTCCGGCGTGTCGACGAGTTTGGTTCCGTCCTCGGTGAGGGTTGCCCCTGCGCCGCCGACGACGAAGACACGGACGTCCTGGTCCGCCAGAGCCGGAATCAGCGCAGCGTGTGCGTCGATGACGGGCTGGACAGAGCTGCCGTCGCGTGGTCCCGGGACGGAGATGACGACGATGTCTGCGTTCTCTGCCTTGGAGACCACGTCGGCAGTGTCCTGGAGCGTGCCAGTCACATAGATGACGCCGTCCACCTGATTATCCGGGTTCTCATGACGTGAGACGCCGGTGACCCGGTGTCCACGGGAAACTGCTTCGCGGGTGATGTCGCTGCCGACCATGCCGGTCGATCCGTAAACGGTGATGTTAGCCATGTCCGGAAGCATAAACTTGCTACTTCCATTTGTAAAGTGGCTTCCCGAAATAGTGTCATGGTAGAGTTCCTCAGCATGACGGACGCCCCCTGGAACCCTGCCGCACGCGACTGCCCCAGCCGCGATCTGTTCACCACCCTCGGGGACCGGTGGAACATGCTGATCCTGCTCTCCCTCGAGCCCGGCCCCCTGCGTAACGGCGAAATCCAGTCAGCGGTGGACGGCATCTCGGTGCGAGTCCTGTCCCAACGCCTGAGCGCCCTGGCAGCGGACGGGCTGATCACCCGAACCGCTTTTCCTGAGATCCCCCCTCGGGTGGTCTATGAACTCACCGATCTCGGCCGGTCCGCCCTACCCCCGGTCCATGCACTGTTCGAGTGGACGGTCTCGCACATGTCGGACGTGGTGGAGCACCGCAGTTCAGACGATGTCGACATGTGCACGACCTAAACCGGCTGCGCAGCAGCCTGGTGCAGATCTACCCGTCACTGGAGCGTGTGTTTCGCCGGTGAGATCACCCAACGTACCGTCTTCCTAGACATGTTGATCGGTGCTGTTGCAAAGTTGGGGTCGGTTAGCCACGATCGGACAGTATGAGCATCTTCTCCAGGCGCCACTCCCCCCCCAAGAGGTCACCCTGCAGGCGGTGAGGTGGTAGAAGCCGCTACGGGGTGCCCTACCGGGACCTGGAGGAGATGCTGAGCGAGCGTGGAGTTCCGGTGGATCACACCACCATCTACCACTGGGTGCAGAAGTACGGCCCTGAACTGGATAAACGTAGCCGCTGGTAACGCCAAACCTCACCCTGTTTCTCGGATTCCTGGCGAGTCAATGAAACCTACATCCGCGTTGGCGGGCAATGGTGCTATCTCTACCGGGCTGTCACCAAAGACGGCCGAACCCTGGACTTCTACATGTCCACCCGGCGTAACACGGAAGCGGCAACGAGATTTCTGGGCAAAGCGCGGGTTAATGGTCAGAATGTGTGTCTGCTGCGGGCATGTCACTGTCCGAGCCATCCCTTCTGCACTCCCATAGAGTGTTGGTAGGTGGAGCCGATCGCGGTGTCGTAGATAGCTGGCCGACCGTCCTCGGACGGGGCCTGGTTGTCTACTGCTATCAGGTCGTGTGCTTTGGCGAGTGCGTCCTGGCCCCATCCTTGGTCCCCGGCGATCGTCACAGGGTCGTCGGGGACTTGTGTGTGTAGGTGGAGCCACCAGTCGATGACGGTGCGTTGGTACTCGGGGCTTAAGCGGCGATGGTCCCGGGCGAGGGTTTTGATCATCGCGTTGATACCTCCTTCCAGGGTGTTCGTCGTCGCCTTCAACGGCGCTGCCGACTGCTCATCGACGTCGGCGTTGTCGGTGTCGAGGTGCTGGTTGACGGTGAGGTAGTTGAACAGGTGCTCGCGGTGGTAGACGCTGAGCAGGCTGCTGTGGGCTTTGCGCAGCCGTTCGTGGGTCCAGGCCCACCCACACCCACCGCCTGCCGGTGGGGTCGGTGCGGGGGTCGAGACAGGCTTTCTCAACAGTTGCAGGCAACAGCATGAGGGCACGGACCTACCTGCGGGATGGCCGCCCGCGGACTTCCTCCGCGCCGAGATTCACAACCAGGACACTAGGGAGCCTGCAGAACCGACCATCATCGGACGTACCTCGATTCGTTACGGGCTCACCGAAAACCTACTGAACTACGGCGGGCATATCGGCTACGCCGTTGCTCCCGAGTTCCGGCGCCAGGGCAACGCCACCGAGATCCTTCACCAATCCCTGATCCTCCTCACCGACCGAGGCATCCATCGAGTCCTGATCAACTGCGACGACGATAACGTCGGCTCTGCCGCTGTCATCGAGGCCAGCAGAGGAATCCTGGAAGACCTACGTTTCAAGCCAGGTGACAGTCTCCGAACACGCCGTTACTGGCTCACGAACTGAGTATCCAACCGCAACGGCAGGTAGGAACACGGTTCACCCTTCACTGCCAGCACTGATGACACCGTCGAAGACGGTCTAACAGCCCCACCCTGACAAAACCACGGACATCGGAACGCCACACAGCAGCCAAGAATCCACGCCATGTAGCTCTCACGCTCACAGGCTCAGAGCTACCGCGTCCGCCAGATAATCTCACCATCGTCGGTCGTCAAGCCTGATCTGCGCAGCCCCAGCCGGGCTGCGATCGCGGCAGAAGCCGCATGGTCTGGGTGGATCAAGGCCCTGAAGTGGCTAACCCCATGGTCTTGCAACCACGTGCACATCAATTGTGCACTGCGTGTGGCCAGGCCCCGCCCCTGGAACCGAACCCCGATAACCCACGCCAGTTCCGCAACCGTCTGGTTGTCCTGGGAAACGACTGTGGCCTGCACATACCCAGCCGGTTCTCCCGACACGCGAACGATCCAGTTCAACCACAGCTGCGCCCCATCAGGCGATACCCCGTCCGCCCGGCGAGCGTATGTGCGGCGTAACTCGTCAATACTCGGTGGCTCACCACCGGTGAAAACATACAGCTCACGATCCTGCAACACCATAAGCATCGTGTCAGCATCATCACCGCGCAACGGTGTCAGCAGCACATCGCCCTGCGTAATCGGCGTTGCTTTCAAAGAACATTGTTGGTCCGGATTCTCACCCATATCCCCCAGTAAAGCCCCACGTGGAGCGCGACCGTGGCATGGTTCGAACCCTCCTGCGAACTGGATATACCGGGACCGCAGTAGCGTCGACCCATCAAGCGGAAAGACCTTGAACAGCATTACCAGGAAGTTTAATTATGTATACATCTGGTTAATCGCAACCTTCGCCCCACATGCTTGCTTTAGTGTCTGTCAGCAGATGGACTCACCAAGGCCCATCAGCACCCCCTTCTGACAACCGAGGAGATCAGCTTTGTCCGGACGTAGAACCATGAAAACACTCTTCGCTGCTGTGGCAGTGACAGTGGCAACCCTGCCCGTGGCCCAGGCTCATGACGCTGATGCCGGAATCGCCGCGCGACCGTCCTTCGAGCAGTTCGAAGCATCCACACCCCAGGACCCTTATGGGCAGTACATCGTCGATGGGGACACCCCGATCCGTAACGTCACTGAGCTGCGAGCTTTCTACGATTCGCTGCCGGGGCACACATCGAACAGCAATGAGCTGACGGTGAACACGGACCGATACGGTCAGCCAACACTGTGGGACACCAACACGGTGCGAAACCTGACCTACTGCGTTAGCGACAAGTTCGCTGATCGCAAGGATTCAGTCATTCAGGCGATCGACCAGGGAGCGAAGATCTGGGAGGATGCGTCCTCAGCCATTGACTTCGTCTACGACGCCAGTCAGGACGACACGTGTACCACCAGTAATAACGACGTCGTCTTCTCGGTCGAGCCGGTGGTGACCAACAACTACATCGCCAGGGCGTTCTTCCCGGATTCGCCGAAGTCGGTGAGAAATGTTCTGGTCGCCGATTCGCTGACAACCTCGGGGTGGGATCCGGGGGCGATCATGGCCCACGAGCTGGGTCATGCTCTGGGTTTCCGCCATGAGCACACCCGACCGGAGGCTGGTACCTGCTTCGAGGACAACAATTGGCTTCCGTTGACCGAGTATGACGATGTGTCGATCATGCATTACCCGCAGTGCAACGGCGGGTCGCAGGATCTGTCGTTCTCTGCGTTGGATGCCACCGGCGTGCAATCGGCATACGGGGTGTAGACTCGCCGTCTCGCCTCGAGGCCTTCTTGAAAGACCACCAGGTGAGTGAACCTCGATCGATGAGATCCTGGATCTACTCGCCGGGACCAGGGCGTGTTCACGGTGGCAGTACCCGGCCTGGTCACGGAGCTGAACGGTACTATTACCGCGTTTGCCTCCCAACGATCCAATAGCCCGGCGTCGTTCGATGAACTGGCTACCCGCCGTGCCGCCAAAGCAACTGCGTGACGAGAGTGCCAGGGGTGGGTGAAGAACTCGGTTTCACCACCTCCCGGGGACCTGATGGTGGTATCTTGACTGCCCAACAGTAGGTTCCATACACCTGGTGACCTCCCCCTGATTAGTGAAAGCGTGTGATCATCTCATGGCCCCCAGTCTTCCCACCTTCACCCCGGAACAACGCGCAGCATCGCTGCAGAAAGCCGCAGAGACCCGAGCCAAGCGGGCGGAGTTCACCGCCCGATTGCGCACCGGAGAGACCAGCGGTGCCGCCGGACTGGATGAGGCGTTGGGTGACCCGGTGTTGGCGAAGATGCGTCTGACCAGTTTCCTGCGTGCGTTGCCTGGGTGGGGCAAGATCAGCATCGAGAACTTCCTAGAGGCTACTGGTATCGCCGACAACAGGCGACTGGGCGGGTTGGGTACCCGCCAGCTCGACGAAGTAAAATCAGCGATTTCCTCGTGAACGACCCCGCCACATATGACGATACGATAGTCCGGGTGGGGACGTAATGCCTAACGCGTCGGAATTTACTGTCCTTGTCGATCAATGCCAGAGGTTCATCGACAACAGGTTTCAGCACGACGATGCTGGTGCCGCAGCAATGATGCTGGGTGACGGAAGTATCGTAATCGGGACGGCTCCTGCTGCGATGAATCCTGCGGTGGAGCTGTGTCATGAAACCGAGCCATTGTGTGCGGCGTACCGAAGGAACACCATGGTTGTCGCCTCGGTGTGTCTACACAGAGATGCCGTGGGTAGATACTTGGTTCTTGCACCCTGCGGTGTGTGTCAGGAGCGGCTTGCTCCGCATGGTCCCCAAGTCAAGGTTGCAGTCGCCGGGTCTTCCGCGACGGATGTGCAGTGGCAGAAGCTGGAAGTGTTGATGCCGTACTACTGGGCACGAGCCTTTCCCGATACTTCCGGGACGTGGGGATAAACCAATGAGACGGACCCCCGGGGGGTCCGTCTCATTGGCTACAGTGAACCCTGGTGGCTACTTCTGCCAGCCGATGTCCTGCACAGCGACCTGGGAGAAACCAGCGGCACCGAAGTTGGCTAGACCGGGCTTGACTGCGATGATGCTCGGCCCGTTAAACGTCGGCATGATGCCATAGGTCTTGAAAGCTTCCCGCTCGAGCTCATTGGCCTTGACGATCTGCTCGTCAGGGTCACCGATCTTCTGCAGCTCCCGGATCTTCTCGTCGAACTGCTCAGAGCCCGTGCCTGACTTGTTGAGTTCCGAGGCCGAGTTGTAGATCTGATCGAAGTAGGCGACACCGAATGGGTCAGAGGAGCGGAATCCCATCTGGAAGATGTCGAAATCGCGTTCAGTGCTGACCTTTGAGAAGTCCGAGGACGGGCGCTCCTCGACTTTCATGTTCACCCCGATGTCGGACAGCATCTTCTGCATCGCGCTGGCGCCGGCTTTACCTTGTGGATCGTCTCCCAGCAAGACATAGCGAGGCTCCAGCTTCGTCCCGTCCTTCTCACGTACGCCGTCGGAGCTTTCAACCCAGCCGGCATCATCGAGCAGTTCCTTGGCCTTGTCCTGATCGAAGCTCACGACCTCACCGAAGTTGTCCTCGTAACCGTCCTGGGTCTGGAACAGCGTGAACGATCCCGGAAGGTCCTCGGTGTAATTGAGACCGTTGAATCGGATGGTGGCCAGCTGTGAACGGTCGATACCGGTCATGAGCGCTTCACGAACAGCAACGTCCTCGAGCAGAGGAGCCTCACTGTTGAGCGTGACCAGGTAGTTCGCCGGCAACTGTGCGGTGCGGATGTCGGCTTTGTCCTCACCCATGGAACGGGCGGTGGCAAGATTATCCTTGGTCGCCACAGCGGCAGAATCGATCTCCCCGGCCTGGAACGCGTTGATCGTCGCCTGCGACTCCAGGGCCCGCCAGGTAAAGGTGTCGAGTTTGCCTGGCTCACCCCACCAGTTGTCGTTGCGCTTGAAGCTGACCTCACCGGTGTTGAAGTCCGCGCGATCAATCGTGTATGGACCAGCACCCCATTCCGGACGGACCTTCTTCAGATAGCCGGTGTTGAACGTCTCAGCGTCATTGACCTGGGGTGGAACGAAGTAATTGAACAGTCCCTGCCACCACGGGTATTCCTGGCTGAAGGTGACCACGGCCTGCTTGTCGTTGTCACCCCTGCTCACGGATTCAATGAGGCTGTATCCGTCAGATGACGAGATGTTGTAGCCCTCAGCCTCACCGTTGCTGGACTTCCAGGTGTTCTCGAAGGACGTCCAGTCAATCGGTGTGCCGTCGTTGTATTCGGCCTGGTCGTTGATGGTGAAACGCAGGACGGTTTTACCGTCCTCAGTGGTTTCGGTGGCCTCGGTGATGTAGTCGGGGTTGGCCTGGTAGTTTCCGTCACCGTCGAACAGGGCTACCTGCGGGTTGTACCACTTCCATACATCTTTGGTGTACAGGTTCCCGTCGGCGTGGAAGGTGTTCTGTTGCTCAGCGATTTCGGTGGTGGGCAGGGTGAGTGTGCCGCCATCTTGAATATCGTCACGGGCCTGGATGTTGATGTCCGAGGCAGCTACGGACCCGGAGTTGCTCGCCGTACCTGCGTTGGAATCTTCGTTGCTGCTGCCACAGGCGGCAAGACCCAGCATGGCCAGGGCGCTCACGGTTGTCGCGGCGATGACTGGTCGGACACGCCACCGGCGTCTGGCCCCGGGTCGGGGTGCTGTTGTTGGTGTGTTCATGGATTCTCCTTTGTGAAAATGCCGGCGGCATGGTTGCACTAGTCGCCGGGATGCTGGAAGTCGGTGAGTGTGACCTGTCGTTGTGTGTGGGGCGGGGGGGGGAGCGTGTCCTCGGGACGGTCACGCAGGGTGATGTCGGAGTTGTCGCTATCGCCGCCCGCTGTCTCGCCCGTCTCGTATCTGGCCGTGTCATGGCTGAGTCTGCTTTGCAACGGCGCTGGCAGAGCTGCTGCGGTGGCGTTGAACGTTCGGGTCAGGAATGGGGATGGCTGCCAGGAGTTTCTGGGTGTAAGCGTGCTGGGGGCGGGTGAAGACTTCATCGGTGGGTCCCTGCTCGACGAATTGTCCCTGGTACATCACAGCGACTCGGTCGGAGAGATGGCGGATGACGGACAGGTCGTGGGCGATGAACAGTAGCGATAGTCCCAGGCGTCGTTTGAGATCGACGAGGAGGTTGATGATTCCTGCTTGGATGGATACATCGAGCGCGGAGACGGGTTCGTCGAGCACGATGATCTTCGGGTTGGTGGCCAGGGCCCGGGCCAGGCCGATGCGTTGGCGCTGCCCCCCGGAGAACTGGCCGGGGAAGCGTTCAGCGTGGACAGGGTCAAGTCCGACCAGGCCCATGAGTTCGGTGACTCGCTCGTCGATGTCGCCGGTGTAGCCGAGTGATCGCAGTGGTTCGGTGATGATCTCGTTGACTGTCTGGCGGGGGTCTAGTGAGCTGATCGGGTCCTGGAAGACGATCTGAATGTCCGTGCGCGCGGCGCGGCGTTGCCGTGGTGTCAGCTGTTCAACATCCTGGCCACACAGCGTGATGATGGTGTCCTGTGGCGGGTCGAGGTTCATGATTTCCAGCAGGGTGGTGGTCTTTCCTGACCCGGACTCGCCGACGATCGCGAGGCACTCACCGGCCCGTAGGTCGAAGGAAAGGTCTTTGACGGCCTGAACGGTGCCCACACGGCGCTTCACCAGCGCCCCTTTGGTCAGTGGGAAGGACTTGTGCAGGTGGTTTACCTCCAGGATGCTGTCACGTTGTTCCCGTGGCACGGATGCGAGGATGTCTGTGCTTGCTGGAGGCGCGGTGAAGAGTTCGGTCCCGTTGATCGTGAAGTCTGTGATCTCTGCTGAGCGGACACACGATGCGCGGTGACCTGGTGTGGACTGCTTAATGTCGAGGAGAGCAGGCTCGTTGTCAAGGCAGGCAGGGATGCTGACCGGGCAGCGCGGCGCAAAAGCACACGCGGTGGGCAGATCGATTAACGACGGTGGTGTTCCAACAATCGGGGTGAGGGGCTGTGTTGAGGGGCGGTCCACTCGTGGCGTGCTGCCCAGCAGTCCGATGGTGTAGGGCATTTTCGGGTCGGCGAAGAGCTCGTGGACGTCTGCCCGTTCTACGGGTCGTCCGGCGTACATGACCATCACGTCGTCTGCGGTGTCGGCGACGACGCCCATGTCGTGGGTGATCATGATTGTCGCAGCCCCTGTTTCGCGTTGGGCGATTCGTAGGACGTCGAGGATTTGTGCCTGCACGGTGACGTCCAGGGCAGTGGTTGGTTCATCGGCGATCAGTACCCGGGGGTTGTTGGCGATGGCAACGGCAATGACCACGCGTTGGCGCATCCCTCCGGAAAACTCGTGGGGGAAACTGTCGACTCGCTTGGCAGGCTCCGGGATGCCGACGAGGTCCAGGAGTTCAACGGCCTGAGCCCAGGCTGTCTTGTGGGAGACATACTGGTGCTGGCGGATCGCTTCAATGATCTGGTTACCCACGGTGAACACCGGGGTCAGGGCGATTAGGGGATCCTGGAACACCATGCCGATTTCCGCGCCGCGGATGTCACACATGTGTTTGTCGCTCATGCCGATCAGCTCGGTACCGGCGTAGGTGATCGATCCGGTGAGCTTGGCGTAGTCCGGTAGTAGCCCCATGATTGCCAGGGAGGTGACCGACTTTCCTGATCCAGATTCGCCGACGATGGCGAGGGTGCGTCCGGGGTAGAGGTCGAAGTCGACGCCGCGGACAGCACGGACTATTCCTGCCTCGGAAGGAAAGGATACGGTCAGATCGCGCACGCTGAGCACAGGCTCGCCACCTGCGCTATCGGTGAGACCATTGTGACCATGAGTGTTGGTGGTGTCGGTGGTCATGCGCGTCCTCCTGCGGCGGAGTTGGGGTCCAGGGCGTCACGCAGCCCGTCGGAGATGAAGGCGATGGATACTGTGAGCAGGGTCAGTGTGGCGGCTGGGAACCAGAACTGCCACGGCGCGGCAGTCAGTGATCCGGCGCCGGTTTGCAGCAGGGTGCCCAGGGAGACGTCGGGGAGTTTCACACCCAGTCCCAGGAAAGACAGACCGGTTTCGCTGGCGATGGTGGCGACCACGGCAAGGGTGAACTGGATGACCAACAGTGATCCGATGTTGGGGATCATGTGTCGCACGATGATGCGGGGTCGGCTGACGCCCATGTAATGCGCGGCGCGGATGTAGTCGTTACTGCGGATGGATAGGGCCATTGACCAGATGACCCGGGCACTCATCATCCATCCGAAGGCAATCAGGACCAGGGTGAGGATCTTCCAGTCGCCGCCGGAGTCTCCGACGATCAGTGCGATGAACAAAAAGGTCGGGACGGCCAGAAGCAGGTGAATGAACTCGATGAGGACTCGTTCGATCCGCCCTCCGTAGAGCGCTGCGGCGGTACCGATGAGCGCGGCGATGATGGTGGTTCCTATGGCTACCAGTAGCGCGATGGTCAAGGATCGTCCTAGGCCGTGCACGGTTTGGGCGAACAGGTCGTTTCCGGCGTCGGTGGTGCCGAACCAATGTTCGCCGGAGGGGGCGGTGGACAGATTGAGGAAGTCCGGATCGTCGTAGGACCACGGTGTCACGAGGGGGGCAAGGACGGTGGTCAGGATGAGCAGGGTGAGGATTGCCACCCCCACTAGTGCCAGACGGTTGCGGGCGAAGCGGCGCAGGTACAGCCTGGTTTTGCTGGAGCCCCGGGGTGTGGTTTTCACCGTGTTTGCGGTGATCATGGCAGCTTCTGGTGCGATGGCGGGGGTTGGTTGGGACGTGTTGGTCATCTCAACTCACTCTCACTCTCGGGTCGAGGGCGACGACGAGGGCATCGGAGAGTACCGCGCCGATGGCGGTGACGACCGCTCCGAAGGCGGCGACGGCGACCGCTCCGTTGACGTCGTTGTTGCTGATGGTGTCCACGGTGTACTGGCCCATGCCGTTCCAGCCGAAGATTTTCTCGGTCATCACTGCTCCGACGAAGATGCCTGGGATGGAGAAGGCGACGTTGGTCGCCACCGGGATCAGGGAGGTGCGCAGCGCGTGTTTGCGGATTGCTGTGGTGCGCGGTAGTCCTTTTGCTCGCGCGGTGCGAACGTAGTCAGCGTTGAGGTTGTCTAGCAGCAGGCTGCGCTGGAGCATGTGGTATCCGGCGTAGCTGATGATCACCAGGGACACCGTGGGTAGCGCGAGGTGTTGGAGGATGTCGACGAGGGTGGGAAAAAAACCTGTGACACCTGAGGATTGTGCGCCAGTGACGTAGAAGATTCGTGCACCGGTAGCGTCATTGATGAGCCTGCCGACTGCTACGACCGCGACGGAGACCACGACGATGTGGAGGTTGATCGTGACGATGGAGATGGACTGCCAGATCCTGTCGCCGGTCTTGTACTGTCGCGACGCTGTGTATAGACCAATGGCGACACCGATGATCACGGAGAGGACGGTCGCTGCGATCATCAGCTGTGCTGAGGTCCACATCCGGTAGCTGACTTGGTCGTTGACGCTGTCACCGATGGGTGAGGTTCCCCAGTCCCAGTGCAAGACCACTCCGGAGATCCACGCCCACCACCTCTCCAGTAACGGTTGGGTGGGACTGAGGTTCAGCGGGACGAGGATGTTGTCTATCTGTTCGGAACTCAGGGGTGGTCGACGTCCGGCGAAGTTCGATCGTGGGTCAAGGAAGACGGCGGCGAGGAACCAGGCGAGGTTGGTTGCGATGATGATCACCGCGAGCCATCTGGCTGCGCTTTTAAGGATGTATCGGGCCATAGTCGCTGGTTGGTGGCTTTCAGTCATGCCGTACCAGAGTGTGGGTGTGCTGGCTGGTGGGCCATGGTGTGCAGGAGTCACCTGCGTTGCTCTGGACTGGCGGTGGAACACGGGGTTACAGAAAAGATAACAACGATACCGACCGCGACTATGTTCTCCAGGTTAAGTTCATGTTTCTCGGTGCTGGTGACGTGCTATTTGTGCTGGTGGAGAGGAATTTCGTTCTGTTCACCTTGGCTAGAATCTAACTCATGCCGGGCTGAGAGCTATGGTGCCTGCCAGATAATCTCACCATCGTCGGTCGTCAAGCCTGATCTGCGCAGCCCCAGCCGGGCTGCGATCGCGGCAGAAGCCGCATGGTCTGGGTGGATCAAGGCCCTGAAGTGGCTAACCCCATGGTCTCGCAGCCACGTGCACATCAATTGTGCACTGCGTGTGGCCAGGCCCCGACCCTGGAACCGAACCCCGATGACCCACGCTAGTTCCGCAACCATCTGGTCGTCCTGGGAAACGACTGTTGCCTGCACGTACCCAGCCGGTTCTCCCGACACGCGAACGATCCAGTTCAACCACAGCTGCGCCCCATCAGGCGATACTCCGTCCGCCCGGCGAGCGTATGTGCGGCGTAACTCGTCAATACTCGGTGGCTCACCACCGGTGAAAACATACAGCTCACGATCCTGCAACACCGTAAGCATCGTGTCAGCATCATCACCGCGCAACGGTGTCAGCAGCACATCGCCCTGCGTAATCGGCGTTGCCTTCAAAGAACATTGTTGGTCCGGATTCTCGCCCATATCCCCCAGTAAAGCCCCACCATCGGGGATTCACCGCAGCTTGGCTCATACTTGAGGCCCCCTTAGCGCAGCAGCCCCATCTTCTCGTACACGTCGGCGACCACAGACTCTGCAACGACCGACGCTTTCTCGGCACCGCGGTCCAGGATCCGCTTCAGCTCCGCCGGATCGGCCATGTACTCGTCGTACCGGGCCTTCAGCGGGGTGGTGAAGGCCTGCAGTGCGTCGGCGGTGTCCACCTTGAGCGCGCCGTACTGCGCCCCGGCCGCCTGGTAGTCGGCCACGATCTCATCGACGCTGCGTCCGGTCAGAGCAGACTGGATCACCAGCAGGTTCGACACACCCGGCTTCTCCTCCCGGTCGTACCGGATCTCACCGTCGTTGTCCGTCACCGCCGACTTGATGCGCTTCGCCGACGTCTTCGGCTCGTCCAACAGGTTCACGATCCCCTTCGGGTTGTCCCCGGACTTGCTCATCTTCGACGTCGGATCCTGCAGGTCGTAGATTTTCGCCGCACCCTGCGGGATGAACCCGTCGGGCACCACGAACGTCTCACCGAAGCGGGCGTTGAAGCGTTCGGCCAAGTTGCGGGTCAGCTCCAGGTGCTGGCGCTGGTCCTCCCCCACCGGCACCAGCTGCGGACGGTAGAGCAGGATGTCCGCCGCCATGAGCATCGGGTACATGAACAGGCCCGCAGAGGTCCGTTCGGCACCGCGCTTGGCGGACTTGTCCTTGAACTGCGTCATCCGTGACGCCTCACCGAAGCCGGTGAGGCAGGTCAGCACCCACGCCAGCTCGGCATGCTGCGGTACCTGGGACTGAACGAAGATCGTGGACTTCTCCGGGTCGATGCCCAACGCCAACAGCTGCGCCACACCAACCAAAATCCGCTCACGCAACTGGCCAGGATCCTGGTCCACGGTGATCGCGTGCAGGTTGGGGATGAAGTAGAAAGCGTCGTAGCCGTCCTGCAGGTCAATCCACTGCTTGACTGCACCCAGGTAGTTCCCGAGCTGGTAGGAGTCCGCCGTAGGCTGAATGCCGGACAGGACGCGCTGGATCTGTGCTTCATCACTCATGCGCAGCAACTGTAGTTGATCAGCTGCAACGATCGTCCCCCACTGCGTGAAAAGACCGCGACAGACCATCACTACCCACTCACGGGGGTGGTTTTGACATCAGGTTAATGTGGTGTACTTCACAATCTGAGACCTCGCGATGCGACAGGGGAACTACAGGTCTACCGTCTCTTTCACCGCGACCACCGCGGCAGCAGTACACACCACGCTCACTCCGAGAGGAGGACATCATGAAGAAGGCATACCGCAAGCCGGAGGCCACCAAGGCCGAGTTCGGCGCCATCATGGCGTGGCCGGGCTGATCGAACCCAACGAAGGTAACTGGAAGGGCGCGGATGTCAACACCGTCAAGCGACATCAAGCGGGGATTGCTCTGCGTCCCCCAGTTACTCTTCGCGTTGGCTCTTGCGCCATACTCCCCAGTGCTTTCACTGTGTTTTTTCATAGATGCAGTCGTCGTCCTCGCACCTTGGCGCGTGCCCCGATTCTCACGAAGCGCGGCTAGCTATTGGGCTGAGACGCTACTGACAGTACTTCCCATGGCTCTCGCGATGGCCTACACCATCATCCGCGGTGACGTTCCTTTCACCACTGACTACTTGGCAGTACAGATCCTCGCCGGTTTCGCACTCGGTGCAGCGGGACTACACCTGAGCGGGCTTCCCCTAAAAAGTGTCTTCAATGGAGACATTGCTGAACTAATGGGCCAAGACACCAGATCGCACATAAAGGCTAGGGCGTTTCAGACGTCGGTAGCTCCACTGCTTGAAGAATATACATATCGAGTCGCCCCTTTTATATACGGCACCATCGCACTATCGGCGGCAGCACAAATAGTCTTTGTACTGCGCCACTATCTACTTCGCGGCGGTAACGAGCTAAAACTGGGCAGGCCTTTCTATACACGGCTCTCGTTATCGGTCATATACCTACTAAGCTACCTACTGACAGGATCCATCCTAACCGCCGTACTCGCTCACTACATACACAACGCCCCCACGCTCTATATTGAATATCAGCGATATATTATCAGCGGAGAAAACGATAATGCTAAGTAATCAACTAGTTGCATCGACGGCAGAATGGGTCAAGAGCTTCTTCCCTGAATCACTCACGCGGAATGTTGTATATAGCGGAAGCATCGTTCAGGGATGGAATCATGCAGAGAGCGACATCGATGTATACGTTATTGCAGATCCCTTCACTGTCGGTGCCAACTGGCCTGTTCGTTTCACAGAGTCCTACTTTGAACTCAGTGAGCCCGACGTTCCAGTCGCGGTCAACTGGGTAAACGGAACGAAGGTCGATTGTGAATTATGGACTCACGATCAGATCGATGAATTGTCGCGGATACTTCGTCCCAAAGATCCCAAAAACAACTGGGAACTCACGATTGACGAGTCATACTTCGATACGTTCTACCGCTTATCCATCGCACGCAGTCTCGAACCTGGTTCACCCTGTGCAAAGATATTCGACGATCAGGCGCAGCAAACAGTGGCAAACAATATGGCACGTAGGCGGCTTGATGAAGCCGATGCATACATGGAGGACACTGTAGGGTTGCTGGAGTCAAAGGACTTTCCGCAATCCGCATATCTTGCACACATTTCCTACAGAAAGGTCATTGACGCTCTGGTGAGCTCTCGTGGAGAGTATCAGCCAAATGGAAAATGGCGCCCTAGGCGCGTCAAAAAGGTCGCTCCCGAGCTGTTCAGAGAGTATTGGGAGGTCGAGACGTTCCGAAACATAAATGATAACTACGAGTCCTGGACCACTGACGTACTTCGTAAATCGAAATCGATCGCATCAAGATTGGAAGTAGCATGAAGACCTACACGCCGCACATGGGAGCTAACGTACGTAACGTCGGAGGTACTCTATACGTCGCGAAAAGACAAACCGTGCGCGAGCTCAATGACGTGGCCGTATTAATTTGGCGGACCATTGAGTCTGGTGCCACGGTTTCTGAAATCGTAGATGTAGTTACCTCGGAGTATTCAGTATCCGAGGAGGAGGCAGAGCGCGATACTATCGACTTCCTCTCTTCTCTTGAGCAAGACGGTCTCGTTGTAGCGAGCGACAATGGGTAGACGTTTCAGCGTGCATGACGACCATTTTGAAAAAGAACTGTACGAAAATGTTAAGGAGTGGCACGCACGTCAGCCCTTGCATAATACTATGCTACCTGGTTCTGGGGTTCGATCACACCACGACGGAAGCGCTATATACGGCGACACGCTCGTTTGGTCAGGAGAGCTTGTCGACGATGACGTACTAGGTCCAGTCACTGTCGCTATCAAGTCTCTTGCCATGCAGGATACGCGCCTATTCGGAGAATACGAACAGGATTGGGACGCCTTCACGTTGACACCATGGTGCCACCCAGCGGGATCGCGCTTAGGCTGGCACACGGATCTCCTTGACAGTGGCCCTACAAGGGTGGGCGCGTTCACCTGGTACCTCAACGACGATTGGGACTACGACTGGGGTGGCCACTTGCAGATCATCGATAGGGATCATTCGGATGTCGAAATGGTAAGTCAAGCAAGCTGGAAAGGAAAAACTCCCTCCGTTTCCTCTTCCATCCCGGATGTAATACCACCACGGGCCAACCGCTTTGTCGCGTTCAAATCGGGAACCTGGCACTCCGTTTCTCGCGTGGATTTAACAGCGGGAGATCGCATGCGACGCTCAATAGTCGGTTTCTTTATAAAGACATAAGGGGAGTTTAGATCGTGTTTTACGTACTTACCGGTATTGACGGAGCCGGGAAATCAAGTGTCATAGAAGTACTGTCCAAACGAGGAATGAAGACGTGTACTGTCACTCCGGAATTCGCGCTATCAAGCGCTGAATATACCAAACCGTTGATTGACATGAAGCCACGTGAGTTTTTTCAGGATATGCCTCCACTCGAGCGAAGTACATTCTTGTCACTGTTAGTTTCACTGACTTTCGAGCGACACATAAAACCAGCGCTTACAGAAGGTACAGATATACTCTGCGACTCATACTGGTACAAATATGCTGCTAAAGAGTGTGTCATCAATCCGGGTTCATCGCAATATCTTCTCTCCTTCTTCGAGTCGCTCCCATCGCCTGATAAAGTCATCGTACTGGAAACCGAACCGGAAGTGGCTTGGGGACGAAAAGGTGGATCCGCAACGCCATTTGAATATGGCGGCGGCGACAAATATGACGTACGCGCCGCTTTTATCGACTTCCAAAAGAAAGTCGGAAATAAACTACTGTCTTTTCCGCCTTCCATTGCGACCTCCTCAATAAAGACAGACCGAGGTCCGGAGGAATTGGCAGATCACATAGAGAATATGCTGTATGCATAAAGTATCACACCTGCTGCCTGAAGCGTCTTCTGCGATACTCAAGCTTTACTCTATATCATTTATTAACTACTTCGCTGCTGGTACCGCAGTGGCCAATGAGGTAGTCTTCGTCGTCAATGAGCTAGGCTCATCGCCGACCTCTGCTGGACTTTTTGTTTCCGCAGCTGCCGTGCTCGCGATATTCTCTACATTAGTTTTTGGTAGGATTCTACCTGAAGGAACTAGTTCCCGCGGCTGGTCGTCAATACTTCTTGTGCAAGGAACATTGGCAGTATCCTTGATATTCATTACAGGAAATGTGCAAGTACTGGTCTGGGTCTCGTTTATGGCTTTGATTCCAGTTTCCCAGTCGGCAGCTATTTCGGTAGTCAGCGCTATGCAGATTTCTGATATCGTAGTCGTTAGGTCCAGGATTCGGGTCATCATAAACATAGCAATGGCGCTAGGAGCTTCCTCTTGGTCAGTATTTCGACTGTTCGGAATTAGCCCATCGTGGATCTACTTCATCGTCGGTTGTGCACTAATTGTTGCTGGACTGGCGTGTCTGGCACTCCTGAATGTGGTACAGGAGAAGCATCCCTCTGAAGGAAATATCGTAGGTACGTCGAAATCTACCTTATACCATCGTTTAGGACACAGGTTTTGGTTTTATATATTTTGTTTTTTCCCGTTTTTTCTGGGCAGCGGACTTCTATCTTTCGGCGTCCCTTTTATCATATTACGCAGTTCGTGGATTGATCATCGTAGCATAGGTATTTTTTTCGCTATAAATATGGCGCTGGTGGTATTGTTCCAGGTAAAGTTTTCTCATGTCGTTGATAGGTCACGTGCTTTGCCTGTCGTCTCTGTTTTCTCCGGTATCCTCTTACTTGTCGCATGTCTTATGTTTTCCGCCTTCTCGTTCACTAAGGCTGGACTAGGATTGATTGCCATCATTGTAGTCATTGTTTCTTTCGTTGAGATCGCTAGTTCAAATATCGACTTTAAGATATTCTATCACCTCACGCCCCGGCACCTGTATGGATCTGCATCCACTGCAAGAACTTCTTCTGAGTCAGGTGCGCAGGTACTAGCCCCACTGCTTATACCTTCTCTAGTCGTTGTTCATCCTCTATGGTTTGTGTTTTTACTAGTCTGCTTTGGAGCTTTTTGGTGCTTTTCACTTTGGCGTCTTTCGGCATGCGTTTCCCGTTAGATTTGCATGCTGTTATTTCCTATTGTTTGGAGCGTTTCATGAGCACCAACCGCAAGGACGACCACGTCCAGCTGGCCGAAGAACTCACCACCGAGGGGCGCGTACCGTACCCCCCCGGCGGTTTTCACGACCTGCGTTTCATGCACCATTCGTTCAACGGCCTTGCCCGTGACGCCGTCGACATCTCCACCACCGTGACCGGCGAGCGCTGGGAGGTGCCGTTCTACATCAACGCCATGACCGGCGGCAGCGAGAAGACCGGACAGATCAACGCCAACCTCGCCCGCGCCGCCGCAGCCACCGGAGTGGCCATGGCAAGTGGTTCCGTCAGTGCTGCCCTACGCGACCTCTCACTCGAGCCGACGTTCCGCATTGTGCGCGACAGTGCGCCCGAGGCATTCATTTTCGCCAATGTCAGTCCGGAAGCCTCGGTGGAGCAGGCGCGGCGTGCGGTGGAGCTGTTGGACGCCAATGCGCTGCAGATCCACGTCAACCCGGCGCAGGAACTGGTGATGCCGGAGGGAGACCGGGACTTCCGTCCCTGGCTCGACCGGATCGCCGAGATCGTCTCCGGGGTGGACGTTCCGGTGGTCGTCAAGGAGGTCGGCTTCGGACTCAGCAGCGAGAGCATCGCGGAGCTTGTGGAGCGGGGGGTGACCACCGTGGACGTCAGCGGGCGCGGCGGCACCAACTTCATCGACATCGAGAACCACCGTCGCTCGCGCCAGGAGTACACCTACCTGTCGGGGTGGGGTCAGACCACACCCGAGTGCCTGCTGGACACAGTGCATGGTGACGCCGGAGCGCTTGAAGTGGATGTGCTGGCGTCCGGAGGCGTGCGTACCCCGCTCGATGTGGTGCGCGCCCTGGCACTCGGTGCCCGCGCCGTGGGCGTCAGCGGGCACTTCCTCCATGTCCTCATGACCGACGGGCCAGAGGCACTGGAGGACGAGCTGATGGCCTGGACGGTTCAGGTGCGCACCCTGATGACACTGCTCGGGGCGGCGGACGTCGCCTCTCTGTCAGCAACCGACGTGCTGGTCACCGGGGAGACCGCGGAGTTCGCCCGGTTGAGGGGTGTGGACCTGCAGGTGCTGGCGCACCGGCGGACCGCAACCGGATAGCAGTCTCACATCACCCTGTTAGCCGCCGCGATGACCGCATTCATGCTCGCCGCCAGGACCGCTACGTCTGTTCCACCCCGACGGCTTCCGTGTTATCGAGTGAGCCCTCACTCCAGTGCGATCTCACTATCGTCAGTGTTTCTACTTCCCCCGTCGGCGTACACCCCGCGTCCAGCCAGCGCATCGTAGAGGGTAGGCCGCGACACGCCCAGCTCCCTAGCGATCCTGGCTTTAGGCACACCAGTGGCTACGAGCTGACGGGCCCGGGCGACATCACCGATCGTCAACCGCGCCTGCTTACGGTACTTCCCGGCCTTCTTCGCGACCTCAATTCCCTCACGCTGACGTTCTTTAATGCCCTCGCGCTCTAACTGCGCGAAAGCAGCAAAGATGGTCAGCATCGCCCTGCCCTCCTTGCTGGTCACATTCAGCTGCGGGGTATCGATGAACTCGACCTTCACACCACGATCGGCAAGCTCATCAACGATGGCCAACAGTTCCACCGTTGTGCGCGCAAGCCGATCAATCGACTTCACCCGTAGTGTGTCGCCCGGGTAGATATACCGCAGCAACGTGGACAGCTCCGCGCGCTGATGCCGGGACCCCGCACCTGAGGCTTTCTCCTCGACGAGAAGATCAACATCGTGGAGTACTTCTCGTTGACGCTCAAGATTCTGATCCGCTGACGATACCCGGGCATAGCCATACACCCGGCCACCGCCGACCCGAGGCGGGATTCGCTCACGATCTGTCAAGACTCTCCTAGGGCTGGCGACACTACTGTCAAAATAGGGAATTTAGTACCTCATTTTACAGGAAGAACGGTGCCCAGGAAAAGTGTCAGGTCAGTACACCTCGGTTGACACGAGCGTCCGCGTCACTGACGGCCCCCTCGTTGTGTCTATCTTAACTAGACTTTGACAGTCTATGTCAGGTAGACTAGCATCATGACCAAGCGACAGAAGCTCCTCCGGGACATCCGACGCCAGGCAAAGAAGACCGGAGTCAGCTACCGGGAATCCGAAGGTGACAGACACACCATCGTTCATCTCGGCACCGGTCGCCCTGTCCCCATCCCCCGACACAACGAGATCCCCGAGCGCACCACCGAAGCGATCTACAAGGAAACCGAAGAGTACCTAGGAAAGAGATGGTGGAAACAGTGACCTCCCCGACCACCAACCACACAACCAACCAGACTGGCGACTACACCGCCCACGTCAGCGCCGACGGCTCCGGATGGATGATCGACATCCCCGGACTCGAC
The DNA here is from genome assembly GCF_000626675.1 of Corynebacterium glyciniphilum AJ 3170. NCBI lineage: Bacteria > Bacillati > Actinomycetota > Actinomycetes > Mycobacteriales > Corynebacteriaceae > Corynebacterium > Corynebacterium glyciniphilum. The sequence goes on from NZ_CP006843.1 coordinate 25,838, forward strand.
CGCGTGACCTACGCCGCGCACCTGCGAGACGTCGAGGCCACTGCCCTGGACCTCATCGCCATCATGACCGGATCAACCCCCAGCGCCAGTGATCTGACCATCGCGTGGCCCGATGAGATCGCATCGGCTCTCACCACGATCAACTCTGCCAAACAGCAGGCCGAACTAGCACAGCAGCACGCCATGGACACCGTGGCCGATGCTGTCCTGCAGCTCAAATCCTCCGGGCAGAGCTACCGGGATATCGGCGCAGTGCTGGGAATCAGCCACCAACGAGTCGCCCAACTACTCAGCAGCAAGAAACCCGCAGCAGAACGCATCCCGAGCCCAGGACTGCAAGACCGTGCCGCACAAAGCGCGTAGTGCCAGTGGCGCAGCCCCGGATACGCTAGATACATGACGGAACAACGCCCCTCGGATCCAGATGAGCAGAGGCCCAGCACCTGGAAACAGCCTCTGTTCATGCTTGCCGCCGTAATCGCAGCAGTCATGGTGTGTGGCTGGCTCCTGGTGTCCGTTGGGTGGGTGACCGATGCCTCCAGCTACGTTGAGATGATCAGCAGAGGGGCGTTGACCGCGATTGGTGCACTCGCGTTGGCCTGGCTGTTGCACTACCGGTGGGTCATCGACCGAAAGACACAGATCTCCCAAGAGACGAGAAGGCTGGACGAGCAAGCAAAGCTGGAGCGTGACCGCCTTGATCAGCAAAATGCACTGGAACGCAGCAGGTCGACCGAAGAGCAACGCCGACACCGTGATCAAGAACGCGGAAAACGCCAGGAAAAGATGGGCGATCGCCTGGCCCAGGCAGTGACTCACCTCGGAACAGGCCAAGGCTATATGCAGGTCGCTGGCCTGGTGGAACTTGGCGGGCTAGTCGATGATTGGTGGAGCATCGGACAGGAAATGCTGCGCGACATCCCCGAGGACGCCCAAGCAGAACGTGCCGCGGTGTCCAACATGATCGAGCTGCGACGCCAGGAGATCATCGACTTGATGTTCAAGCACACGCTGCGTCCTGACACATCAGTACAGCAATCCGCAGCAAGCGCCGGCAGCCAAGAGCAGCAGACCGACCGGGACGAGCAACGCCGCACAATGGTTCAGGAAGCACGATCCCAGATCCTCGCCGCGCACCTTCCCGCACCAGACGATACGCATGAGATCCCGAACGACAGTTGGGCATATCTCAACCTCAGTCACGCCTATCTCCGGGATGCCCAGCTATCCAAAGCATTCTTGACAGGCGCGGACCTCTCCCATGCTGACTTGCAGAACGCCAACCTCTACGCCGCGAACCTGCGGGAAGCCACACTCCTCGGAGCAAACCTACGGGAAGCCACCCTCAACAGCGCGAACCTACAGGAAGCCACCCTCAACACCGCGAACCTACAGGAAGCCACCCTCAACACCGCGAACCTACAGAAAGCCAACCTCTACGCCGCGAACCTGCAGGGGGCTGGCCTCTACGCCGCGGACCTCCAGAAAACCTACCTCCCCGACACGGACCTGCAGGGGGCTGACCTCTACGCCGCGGACTTGCAAGAAGCCACCCTCCCCGGAGCAGACCTGCAGGGGGCCGGTCTTAACCACGCGAACCTGCAGAAAGCCACCCTCAACACCGCGAACCTGCGGAAAGCCACCCTCAACGACGCGAACCTGCAGGGAGCCAGCCTCTGCGCCGCGGACCTGCGAGAAGCCACCCTCAACGACACGGACCTGCAGGGAGCAGAGCTCGGAGGCGCGGACTTTCGTGGAGCGGACCTCGGCGGAGAGATATTGGCTGGCCAGCACCAGGGGCCGCCAGCTCAGCTGGACCCCCGCTACCCTGGGGAACCGCGCTATGACCAGGACACCAAGTTCCCGGAGGGCTACGACCCCATGGCGGCTGGTTTTGTTCAGCAGAACTCTGGGCACAGTTCTTCGACACAGCTCGGTGACATCTGATCTAGCGCTCCCTGGCCGGGGGTCTAAATGAGGGAACGCCCTGAGAGACCATCATGGCCGTGATCGGTGGCTACCTCCCCGGAACCGCCGGCAGCCTAAACGGCACACCCCCTGCACCTCGATGCTTTATCCGGCCACCTCTCGGCGCACCTCGTCGAGCTGGCGGGTACCCAATCCGCCCAGTCGCCGGTTGTCGGCGATACCACTGGCCTCCAGGAAGTTGTCGACACTGACTTTGCCCCACCCCGGCAACGCGCGCAGGAAACTGGTCAGCCGGGTCTTCGCCAACACTTCATCGCCCAGGGCCTCATCCAGCCCTGCGGCACCGGTGGTCTCCCCGGTGCGCAACCGGGCGGTGAACTCCGAGCGCTTCGCGCGGGTCTCGGCGGCTTTCTGCAGCGCTGTCGCGCGTTGTTCCGGGGTGAGGTTGGGAAGACTGGAGGCCATGAGGGGATCACACGCTTTCTCGTATCGGAAGATGATCGACAGTGACCAGCGTCGCCCTATGCGACGGGCATCTGCTGTGAACAGCAAGATACCAGCGCCACACAGGTCATGTGTCCCGAAAGTGGGTTTCCACCTGCCCAGGGCAATACCCCTGCGCATACAGCCTTCGACCAGCTACGATCACAGCCGACCCTCATGGTCACTGATGTTTCCGTTTCTCACGAGAGGATCTACCCATGAACCCGATCGCCGCGTACCAGGCCTACCAGCAGTGGTTTATCGACCGCGCCTTCGAGATCGCCGCCTTCGCCGGCTTTGAGCAGACCCCGGCAGAGCGCACGGGTGGCCAGCAGCTGTTCAACGACATCATCAGTGGCGACTTCATCGGCTGGTTCTTCTGACCAGCTCACTACCGACAATTCAGGCGGTGGCTTTGGCTGCCCGTCGCGCAGCCAACTCATCCACGGGTGCTGGAGCATCAGCTCGTTGGGACGGGAATGCGGTGATGCTGCCGGTGAGCTCGGCGAGAAGGCCGGGAACGGCCAGGCCGAACACGCCCTGACCGCCGGCGAGGAGATCCACGATCTCCTCGGCAGACCGGCACTCGTAGACGGTGGTGCCGTCGGACATCAGGGTCAGTCCTGCCAGATCCTCCACCTTGCGGGCATCCAGGTAGGTCAGTGCTTTGCGCACGTTCTGCAGGGAGATTCCCGCGTCGAGCAGGGACTTGATGATCTTGATCAGCAGGATGTCGCGGAATGAATAGAGGCGCTGGCTTCCGGACCCGGCGGCTGCGGTGACGCTGGCTTCGATCAGCCCGGTGCGGGTCCAGTAGTCCAACTGGCGGTAGGTGATACCAGCGATCTGGCAGACCGTCGGACCGCGGTATCCGATCAGTGGATCGGTGCGGTCAGTCTCGACATCGAACAAGGCACCCTGCACGGGCGGCTGTGCCGTAGTCATGATCTCTCGCCCTTCTTCCCCAAGGGGTTGACAACATGGTTGTGGTTTACTTCTGCCCAGAATAGTGGACCACCCGGCACCAGCGATACCCCAGCAGCGACGGTGAGCACCTAACGGGACCCGAACCTCGATGTTCTCACCACCATGGTCGTCGGCATCCTGATTGCCGAGCCCCCCGGACGATTCCTGTGCTCCAGAGTCCACCACCACACCACTGATGACAGCCAACTAGCACCCCGAAAGATAGCGCATCTCTGCAGCACATGCACCATTTCCATACTTCCTTGTGGCGCAGCAATCTGCTAGAATCATCGTGTTGGAAGCCTGCTTTTTTAAGACCTCGCGAAAGGAGCAACCCCGTGGCTCTCGCTGAACTACTCGACCGCTCCCGCGGTTTCGTCCTCGACAGTCAGCTCGGCGAGGATGAATGCCGGGCTGCGGTCTGCGCCGGCGATCTGCAGGTCCACGATGTTCTCGGTGATGTCACGGTGTACCGGGCGGTGAACGTCGATGCCGAGCTCCAGGTCGAGGACTACTGGCCTACGGTCATGGCGTTGAGCCCTACCGCGTTTCCTGAGCCCGGCACCTCGCCGGGGTTCATTCTCGCCGACGCGACCGCACTGAGCATCCGCGACTGCGGTGTGCTGCTTCCCGAGAACATTCAGGTACTGGTTGACCCTGATCACCTCGCCTCTGTGTCGACGGTGCCTGGCACGTCAGTGACCACGGGACTCTTCGTCGATACCGACTGGTCATGGGAGTACGGGATTCCGGTGATGACGGCGCTGTGTGCGATCCGCCGACTGGCGGACAATCCCGGCGTTGAGCCGGCCTGGCTGGCCGAAGCGATCGGTGATGCCTACGACAACAGGCTGGCAAGTGCGGACGCGCTGGCCGCCGCGGTGTATCAGCGGGCACTGTCGTGGGGCTACCGCGATGGATACACACTGATCGACAGTCTGGCCCCCGGGATCGTTGCAACGACCACAGCCGTGTAGATGGCTGACGGCCACGACAACTTCGTTCCTCGGCTCACCGACCTGCTGCGCAATGCTGCACGGCAGGCAGATGAGCCCCCGCAGACCACCCGGAACCGGTACTTCCGACATCGGCTGTTCGCGCGGCTGTCCGAGGAGTACCCGGACAAATGGGTGCTCGCCGGGGCCACAGCCCTGGAGGTGCGGATCGATTCTCCCCGCAGCACCAGTGATCTGGACACGATCACCTCCATAGCCATCGACGAGGTGGCTGAAGCGATTGAGACGCTGGGTGAGTCACCACAGGACCCCTTCGACTACTCGGTGAAGGTCCCCCGCAACATCCGTGCCACAGAGGGACTGAAGGCGAAGATCACGGTGAGCTATGACGGCAAACCCGTGGAACGGTTCTCGGTGGACATCGAGCACTCCGTCGACAACGGCACCCCGCCAGAGCGCATGGCGATCTCTCCGACGGTGGCGACCGGGACCATCGCCGATACCGATACCAATGGCCTCGTGCAATCCAGTGCTGATCACATCGCGGCGAAGGTCGCCGGGGTGAGCAAGATGACCACCAGGACGAATGCCGAAGGTGTGACCGAGCAGGTCAACACGCACCGCTATCACGATCTGGCGGATCTGGCGATGCTCAGTGACACCCAGTCGGTGAGCATGGCTGATCTGGTGCGATCCCTGGACTTCCAGGCGAACAAGCACGGTTCCGAAGCGATCCCCCGCCAGCTCGACCTTCCCGGTGATGACTGGAACCCAGACAAATGGGAACAGGCTCGTGCACTGCGACCGTGGCCTGCCGACCTCACCATCGACCGAGCGCTAGAGAAAGCCAAGGTGCTGGTCAACCCAGCCCTGGAGCACTACCACGCCGACGTCGAGCACCCGACGGGACGGTGGTCGCCAGACGATCACCAGTGGACGGCGGACATCGCATCCGAGAGGGACGTCGCTCAGGATTCCACTTTGCCGGGGACTTCGGGGCTGGCTGCGGTACGTGATCCGTTCGCCGCCACCAACCCGTTCGAGGCCCGCGACCCCTACGACGTGAACCCGTTCGACTCCGGGCGTACCCAGTCACCCCCGCAGGCCCCTGACGGACCCCTGCCTCCCCCGAGCGATCCCGACCCTGGCACACCGCGCGGCCCCGAGATCTGAGACCCTGTCGATCGAGCTCATGGCTCAGGGGTGTGGTTTCAGCGCGTCCGCCGGCCTCACCGGTAGTCAGCTCCTCCTGGTTCACAGAACTGCGTTGGCGGTAGCAACCCACCCTTCGAGGCAAGGCGGTCAAGCGAAGCGCCCGCCGCGGCAGCCTTCTTCCCCCTCACACCCCTCCCCCACCGTCAGCGCGACTATCCTTCCGCGGCCGTGGCAGTCTCGACGTCACCCTTGCTAACCGCTTTCAACGCTTTGATACCGGTGACAGCCGGGACGACAGCACGGCGCCCGGCACCATCGATGTCAACGGTCCAGCTCAGCGATCTCTCCTCGGCGATCACCAGGAGCTCGTCACCGACGTCGACGCCCTCGACAGCGCCGGCGATGCTGGCAGGCCACCGGGTCTGAATCGGCTGACTCTGCCCATGCCGAGGCATAGTGAGCGTGACCGAGGAGTTCCCCCCGCGCTGCTCGACGTCCACAACGGTGCCGACGAGCTCCAGAGGCCTCGGCTCAATGGTCCCGTAGATCACTGCCGCGTCACGCGTGTCGTCGAGGACATCGTAGAAGTGTCCGACGGCCACCAGGATGGTGGAGGTCGCGCCGGTGGTCTCATCGGTGTCGGTGCGCTGGGTGAGGGTGTCCTCGTGGGCGGCGAAGATCACCCGGGTTCCCAGCACCAGGTCGTGCAGGGCGTCGGCGCTGCGGTTGGTCGACCAGATCACCGCGATCTGCTGCGGGCGGGCCAGTCCTTCGATGCTGATAAGGGTCTCGGTGCGCGCTGGTAGTTGTCGACGACGGTGCCGATGTACTTCATGGTGGTGCTCCTTGTCTCCGCGGCGTGTGCGGTGGGTGTGTTGGTTCTAGTCGGTGAGGTCGCGGCGTGCCTTCTCGGCCCCGCGGATCACTTCGTTGAGGCGGGTCTGCAGCAGTTCGGCGTCCTCGCCGTTGTCCGGGCGTTCGGTGAGCTCACGGTAGGCGGCCTCGCGCTCGCTGAGTTGGCGGGCGTCGGCTTTGGCGTTGCGACGGTCGATCATCTTGCGCAGGTTGCCGACCAACGTGGCGATGGACTGGTTGTAGACGCCGGCTTTGGCGTCGTCGAGTCCGCGACTGTAGAGGCTGCGTCCAGCTTCGTCGGACAGCGCGGCGATCTCGGTGTAGAAGCCCCAGATCGGGTCGTCCCAGCCTGCCGCGGCGGCGTGGACGTCGGCCATGAGTTCAGCGATCGCGGAGCTGTGCCCGACGGTGAGGCCGGTGGCCTGGTCGCCGTTGTGCAGCTCGATGGCGGGGCCGTCCTCGGTGAGGGCGCGTATCTCTTCTCGCTTCATCCGGGTCATCACCACCGCGGTGAAGATCGCGGCCACGGTGAAGGTGGCGAAGACGGCGACACTGCCACTGGAGAGGTTGAGGCTGATGATCGCCCCGACAGCGAAGATGAGCGAACCGATCATCCCGCCTTTGGAGGTATCGCCGGTCAATGCGCTGCGACTGATCTCTGGTCGTATCCGACCGGCTTTGGTCAGCAGCTCGACGTCGGTGAGGGTGATCCCGAAGGCGTCGCGGGGTGCGCCGGCGAATGGCTGAGGTCAGTGGTCGATGCTGTTGTGGATCTGGTCGATCCGGTCTTCGGTCCAGCGGTAGAGCTGGCCCTGGAGGGCGTTGTACTCGCCGCGCCCTTTGGTGATCGCACGGTTGTGGCGTGCGGCTTCGCGGGCCTGGTCCCAGACCTCGACGAGTTCGGTGTCGATCAGGTCACGGGTTCCGTGTGTGGTGGCGGGGGCGGTGGGCAACCAGGTGTGCCCCTCCCCCACCGGTGAGAGTTGATCGTCGTGCATGTCGGTTACCTCGTCTCCAGGTGCTCATGAGGTCGGCCGATTTCGGACCAGGCGACGCACCGTGTGCCGGTACTTTGGCTCGATCTGCCACGCGAGAGGGTGGAGCCCCACGGCACCTAGGGCAAACCCTCCGGCCATGCCGAGAGCTACTGACCAGGTCGTGCCGATGTACCCTCCAGTGGCGAAGGATGCCATGCTGAGCAGTAACAATAGGTATGTGACTGGCGAGATCTTCATGAGTCCTCCCTTTCATTGCATACATCCAGACAGGCAGGCATGCCTACAGTTCTTTCGTGGAAAGCCACTCGGACAGGCCGGTAGAGACGTGTCCGGCAATGGAGCCGCCGTCGCGCTTCTTGAGTTCATCCAGCCGGACCTTGACTCTCAGCGGGACTCGGACCTGGAGGTTCACCAGTGTGTCGTACATTGGGTCCGCGTAGGGGTCGGCCTTCTCGGTGGACTCTGCCCCACCTGCGACGGCCATGTCCGCGGTAGCGCCCACCGTGGTCTCACCTTCCTTCATCTCGTTGCTCGGGGTCTGATCAGCGTTGGGGATCAGCGGGTGGCGTGAGCGAGCTGGTTTGCGGGGAATGTCAGTCATTGTTCGTTGCTCCATTCGTGATGTGGTCGAGGTATCCGTCGAAGATGCTGGCGACTGTCGCGGCCCTGATGCCGGGCATGTCGTGGATGGGGATGCCCGCGCCACGCGAGTCCGCGATGATCGAGCGCAGTGGAATCGTCTCCAGCATCATGTCCTCCCCCATCTCCTTGCGTAGCTCTTCTGCACGGTACGTGACCTCCTTGCCTTGAACTTGCATCTTATTCAGGGCCACCCCGGCGATGTGCAGATCTGGCGAGTAGTACTCCCGGACAACGTCGATGGTCTCCAGCAGGTTGATAACGCCGTCGGTGGCGTCCTTGGAGGGCTCGGTGACGATGATGACGTCATCGGCGGCTACGAGAGCCGCGAGCGTCACACGGCCCACGGCCGGCGGGCAGTCGATGAAGACCCAGTCATAGGTGTCAACGACGACCTGTTCCCTCAGGGCGCGTCGAAGTCGGAACTCGGCGCCTGGGGACGTCTCGCGTTCAAAGTTTGTCACGTGCACTGTTGCCGGCAGCAGATCCACCCCCTCCCAGGCAGACGCGATGACCTCCTGCGCGATGGTTGATGTCCCGTCGAGAATCGCGGCTGTTCCCCCCTCGACGTCGCCGTAGTCCTCGGGGAGCAGTGCTGAGGTGGAGTTGCCTTGCCCGTCGACGTCGACGACCAGGACCCGCTGTCCGCGAGCACGGGCTGCGCTCGCGTTCCCCAGGGTGATCTGCGTCTTTCCGACGCCGCCCTTGTTGTTTGCTTTCGCTACGATTCGCATACAGACATGGTAGCACACATGCGTGTACGTGTACAGGCCTACATGCATGCATTCACTCATGCGTGCGTGTCTGCATGCACTCGCCGTCGGATGTCGACTCCGTCAGCCTGCCGTGAACTGCAGTGATCAGAACAGGAGGACGCAGATCGTGCATGCATGCCTGCACTCAATATCCCGTTCGCTCGCGCCATTTTACATGCAGACAAGCGTACAGGTAGACATGCGTACATGCATGTAGATCTGCAGGCAAACAGTTCGTGGCGCCGCTAGCTTTCGGCGGCGGGCAGGCGAGAGCGTAGTCCTCGATGTCTCTCGAATCGTGGAACATCGGTGGGGCCGTGGGCTCGCCACCCGCCCGCCCTGCAGGCCTGCGTGCTTGCCTGTATGCATGCAAGCAGCGAGCACCTTGGCCGCTAGCTATCGTGGCCCCACCATCTGTGAGGTCGAAACGCTATTGCGCTGAGCTGACTGCGCTTGTTCTTCGCTCAACGGAGGCATGGGCGTCGGATAAGCACTTCGGCGCCGTGTTCTTTCCACTGTTCGTCGGCGGCCTGGTGGTAGTCGTGGCAGGCGGCAGTGGCGGTCAGGCTCATGCGGGGCAGGGTGCTGTAGTCGAGGTTGACGCGATGGATTTCCTGACGGATCGCGGCGTGTAGGGCACCCGTGGTGACTCGTGCGGAGCGCTGCAGGGACTGGCTTCGGTCGCGTAGTAGTGCGGTGGTGTGGCGCAGCAGCTCGAGGTGTTCGTCGGTGTAGGGGAGATCCAACGCCTGGTCGGCGTTGTCGTCGGTGGTCGTCGCTGTACAGGCAGCTGTTGTCGCGGTCGTTGTTCGAGCCCGGCGGCTGGTGGCGCGTTGCTGCTTGCGGGCTTCTGCGGCAGCGAGGGTCTTGGCGTGCTTCTTGCGCAGCTTCTTGGTGCGTGCGGCGGCGGCTTTAGTCCAGCGGCCGGCCCCTGCGGCGGTTGCCGTGGGGATCTGTGAGCGCTGGGCGCGGATCTCGTCGAGTTCCGCGGTGAGCTGGTCGCGCTCGGCGGTGGCCACCCCGACGGTGATTACGGTGTGCAGAATGTCCTCGAAGGTTCCGAGGATCTTGTCGGTGTGGGCGCGCATCGGTTTGGTCATCTCGGTCGCCATGGTTCTCATTATCCCATCTGTGGTCGTGTTTTCGGGGGAGATTGTGCTGTGTTTTTGCTGGTAGGGGGTTGTTTTTGGGGAATCTTTGGGGTTGCTATCCGACGGGTCGCCACTCTCGGCGGCTGCCGTTCCAGGTCAGCCCGAAAGCCTCGTCGACGTTGCTGCGACCGGGGAACTCGTCGGGGTTGTCCCAGTCGATGCGGTTGAGCACGCTGGTCATCCACGCAGCCGCGTTGTCCGGCCGGGTGCGGGTGCCCAGGGCGATGTGTCCGGTGGGAGAGGTCGCGGCGTGGACCAGGCCGGCGAGGACGTCACGGGTGCCAGACCACTCGGGGGTGAGTCGGTCAATCAGCCGCGCCAAGCCATTGAGCGAGAGACGACCGTCATCGCAGTTCAACAGGTGCGCATACGGGCCCGTCGCCAGACTGTGCGCGGGATCGTGGCGGGTCAGGTCATCAGCGATACGCCGAGCTCGCAGAGAAATCCCGGATGCAGCCCTCTTCTTGTCCCCGCCAGGAGGCGAAGCCGACTCTGTCGGTGTCGGGGACGATTGTCTGGGCGAGATGGGAGGATGTGGGTTGTTCGCGGGCGCGTGCGCCCGGTGTTGGGTGACCCAATTTTCACCGGTCCGGAAAAATTGCCAGTAACTACTAGTATAGGTGGACTGCTGTTCATCACTGCTGTTCACAGTGCTTTTCTGGTTCGCGATCGCGGTGGCGACAACCCAGTCAGCGACCGTCATCCCCGGCTGGAGTTTGGTGTGCCGCTCGGCTAGCCGGGAGCGCGTGTTGGTGGCCCAGGCAGGGGCCGGTGGGGGAGGGGTCCCAGCGGGCAGCAGATGGCGGGGAATGTTGGCGTCGAAGTGGTTGGCTGCCCGGTGCTGAGCTTTACCGTGGTGGCAGCGTGCGGCCATACGCTCGATCGAAGACAGGTAGCGCCCCTTCGCCTGGGGCTTGAGGAAGTTGTATTCAGTGAGGACCCGGGTGATCGTGCTGAGTCGGCGCACCCCGGTGGACTCGGCGATCGTTGCCCCGTGGTGGTGTTGGGCCCGGGCGACGATGGTGGCGTTGGAGGCCGTGCAGCCGTGGCCGGCGGAGTCGAAGAAGTCGCCCATCGCGCGGATCAGGGCACGCACATTGTGCGGCGAGCAGTCCAAGGTCACCCCCTCTGCGCGGGCGGTGTCCAGGCAGGCGTCGGCGTGCTCGACCCAGTGATCCCGCCCGGCCCAATAGCCACGGGTGGCTAAGTCCGTGGCGGGCAGCTCCCAGGACGTCGCAGAGCGCTGCGGGGCGTTGAGCGCCTCGATAGCCGGCTGGATCTCGGTCCGGGCTCGGCGTAGATCCTCGGCGATGGTGTCGGCGTAGTGGGTCAGCTCGTCACGAGCGTCAACGAAATCGTTCGGAAGGTCCAGGACTTTCGACCACGCGTTGATCTCACCGCGCTGGAAGCGGGCATGCATGACTGTGCGTGCGATGTTGGCGATCCGTCGCAGGGACTTCGCGGTGGTGTTCGCCGCGGTGATCTGCTTGTCGGTGACGGTCTCGGCAATCTGCTGGCGGGCCCACCAGTCCGGTTCCACTGAGTCGTGGCGTTCGGGCAAGTGCAGTGCCGTGGAGACCAATTCGGCGGCGATGCGGGGTCGGAGACGCCACCGCGGCAGGTGCTGTTTAGCCTCGTGCGGGGGGTGTTGTTGAGTTGTCGCAGGTGAGGCGGAACCCGCCTGACCTGCAGAAGATATAGAAAAACCCAGGTTATGGCTGTGTCCTCTTGCATCTGGTAAGAGGGTGCAGCTATCCTGGGATACGTCGATAGGCACTGACGCTCCCTGGTGGTTCGGGGGGAACAAAAAGCAGAAGAGTTGGTCCTCTTCTCGCCAGAACTTTTAGAAACTCCCTCGGGCTGGTTACCCGGGGGTTTTTCTTTTGCCTGCGGTCTCTGGGGCGGGGGTGTGTTCTAGGTTGGTTGGTTACCCGCTCCTGGTGAGGGAGCGAGGCGAACACACGGTGCGCCGGAGCCGGTCACCCTTGTTTCGGCCGGTGACGGGCAGATTTTGTCCATTCCCTGTGAAGTTGTGTCGAGCGCCCTGGTCACACGGCTCGCTGGCCGGGTGCGGTGAGCTGGGCGATGGCTCCATCACATTGGGGGGTTGGGCAGGTAGATCCTCCTGGAGGTAATTACAGAGATGTCATTCGATAATCTTTCCACATCCCCTCGTCTCGGGGAACAGGCGACACGGATAGCAGGGGAGTAGGAGGTGAGGAGCGCTCACCTCTGGTTCACAGGCGGCGAGCGGCCTGCACACGACGCCAACGACCGCCCCGAGCGCTGTGGCATGCCCTGTGAAGCGCTGCTGCTTCCACCGTGAAGCCTCAACACCGGCATATCGGCAATCTCGCCCCACCGACTCCTCGACTCACACCAGCTGCGGCTACATCCCTGAGGCGTGCCTACTGGTGCTGGGGGAGGGGAAGGGGTCGACACGATCTGTGCGAATGTCAGCGCGCGGCCCTGAACGAGCGTTCCTCGCAGTGGCGAACTCGTGGGTGCCTGAGCGATACTGCCTTGAGGGGTACCGGCGTCACCCCGGGGGAGGGGGTGCGGTGCGGATGCCGGCGGGAAAAATCCTGGCGACGCGCCGTGGTTGCGGTGTGACGGCGATGCGTCGTGGCGTATACTCATGGGCAGGCTTTCTCCACGAGGTCAGAGTCGTGGGGTCAGCGAGCGTCATCCGGGCGGCAACCTGGGTGGCGCTCTTTTATATGTGTTGGCAGTGACCGTAACTGTCGATGTGATCTACAGCGGGGAGGCGCGCCGAGATTCACTGCAACCTCGTCTGAGAACACGGGGCTGCTTCCGAAGACCAGTAGGAGTCGGAGCGGTGGGGGGTCACTGCAGCGGGGAAGCCAAGACCCTACACCTGGACTGCGGGGAGACTACCGCACGTTCAGGTGTCAGTTGGGGTGTCAGACCACGAAAGCGATCGGGTTCATGATGGCCCTGTGCTTAACGGTGGTCAAGCGGCGGGGCTAGGCCCAAGGAGAGGACCGCGCAGAGGGGCAGTCGCGAGTAGATGAAGGAGTCAATCCATCGCGCACCAAACGCAAGTATCAGAACGGCAGTTCATTATTCCCCGACCATGGTTTCGGGGGCGGCGGCGGCAGTGCTCCTTCGGGGAGCGGCAAGCTGGTGACGACGTAGAGGTTCAAAATGTCGTCGCGGTCCATGAACATGATCTGACTGCGTTTGGTGGCGTCGAGCCTATTGCCAAGCCAGTTGCGGGCGGCTTTCGTAATCTCGCCACCTGCAACGATGAAGGCGTGGTCAACCAGCACCCTACGGTTGGCCTCGGGGTCGAATACTTCGTGTGCCAGCATCATGAGTGCCTGATTGTGGATCTCTGCCATGTTGGAGTTGCCGGTCTTGGTAACGCCGGAGGCGTCCAGTTTGCCCTTCTTCGCCTGAATGCCGAAGTACAGGACGTGCTGAGTCGGCAAGGTATAGCGCATCCAGATGTCCTTGCCGTACTCCAGGGCCTTGTCCTTGTGTCCTGCCGCCGTGATGCGGTGGTAGCCGAGCTGTCGGAAAAGCGGAAGCAGCACCTCCTCAATGAGCTCGTCTTCGCTGCAGTGATCGAGGTATCCCGCCAAGAGCAGTCGACGTTCCTGCTCGGCTTTGCTGAGTGGTCGGTGTGGGTTCGCTGCGAGCACCGTGACGGTTTGGGTGCCGACATGCCGGAGATAGCAGTGGTTGTCCTCTCCGTAGAAGGCTTCGAAGCCTTCGCGGCCGAGGATCTCATTGAGTTGCGCCAGTGCCCGGGGGCGGTCGGCTCCCTCATTGAACTGATCAGCCGGACTCATTAGTTGGTCGATCAATCGGCAGAAGATCTCTGGCGGGTGGTGGGGTCCATGGTGCGGTTCATCCAGCATCTGCTCGAGTACGTCAGCCACCCAGCGATGACGGGTTGAGCCGTCGTGCTCGTACTCTGTGTCTAACTCCTGGAAAAACTCCGTGATATACATGCTGGTGCGGTAAGGGAAGTACTTAGCCTCGGCTTCGTCCTCGGCGTCGTCACATCCACGATTCCCCACAACGAGGTCACCGAGCGCTTCGAGATTTCGTCTCCTGAACTTCATAATTTCATTGTCGCACGTGGTGCCGGCTGGCGTACGGGATCCCGGCTGATCCCCGACGGCACGCCGATCGCTGTATACGGGCTGTCCTCGCTAGCTACTCTGCGAGTCGTGCGGAATTGCGTGGCTCCGGAGACGATCAGGTGATCCTGAACCGTGACGGCTGAGAATCTCCGGTGCTCCCCAACGCGTTCAAGCAACTCACCGATCCGGTAGCGCCCGCCCATCTCGAGAACTTCCGCCAGAGAAGGAGCTGCGCGCGGATGTGGACACCCCGGTGCGGCGTTGCCAATCGATGGTGGCTCAGACCAACATCGTTCTAGCCCTGCCCTCATATCGGTATCTACAGTTCAACTGCGCTATCTCCTGGGGCATGTGGCTGCGAGCTCTCACTGGGGGGAGTGATACCGGGCCGATCCGTACGTTTGTTTCTGGTGACGGCGGCGAGGCTCTCTTCCAGGGAATAGGCATACAGGCCCGGGAACCCGGTCGGCTCCTGCGTGTCTCTGATGCTTTCCTTGCTGCCGGTGCCGGCGTGGGTGACGACGCGGGCGACGTGGCGGAACTGGTCGCGTAGCTCGTCGCTTGCCTCGGCCTCGACGGTGTTCTGGGTGTCGCGGGCCTGCTGACGCTTGCGCCGCCACTCAACCAGCACCGGGTTAGATGCCTTCTTCTGGTCATCATCGGGGCCGGGGGACCGGGGGCTCTGACTGTCGTCGGCTCCCATGTCCTCGTGGTCGAACCGGTTGGCCTCGACAACACGAGCCTCGGCACGTTCAGCACGCTTGGCTGCGAGATCGGCGCGCAGTCTGGCCATGTATTTCTGCTTCTGCTCGGCAGTCGCCGGTGTGCGGGCCCCCAGCAGGCCGTCGGTGATCTGCGCACGCTCGTCCCACAGGGCGATCTGGTCATCGAGTCGGTGGATCTTCGCGATCGCGGAGTCGATCGTCTTCTCGTCGGTGATGGTGGCCTGGTCGGTCCGGCACTGCCACTCGGCGACGTTGCCGGCGGCCGCGACAATCTTGTCCCACAGTGGACGGGCCGGCAGACCCTCCTCGGCAGCGCGGGTCTGTACCTGGAGCTCACGTAGCCGCACGGTCGCTGCAGCATGCTCGGCCGAGGCGGTCTCGATACGCTGCTTGCGCCCGATACGCGCGGAGGTCACCGCGGTGCTGAGGTTGTTGTGTGAGGCATTCGCCGCTGCCTGGGCCTCGGCGCATTCGGCGTCGAGACGTCGGTAGACCTCGATCATTTTGGCCTGGGTGACGGTGCGTTCGTACTCGGCGGTGACCGTGGCGAGGTGCGGGTAGTTCTCTGCTTCGCGCATCTCCTCGAGTGCTGCAGCCCGTCGGTCGCGCAGTGTATCGGCATTGCTGCGGCAGATGGTGATGTACTGCTTCGCCTCAGAATCGATCATCCGGTCCAGGAAGTCACTGCGGTGACGTCGGCGTCCAGCAGCATCCACCGCATCCAACCCCTTGCGCAGGTGCGTGGGCAGTTCATCACGGTTGGTGATGCGCTCGGCGGTGATCAGAGAGGGATCACGCTGGGCTGCGGCGGCGAACATGCGCACCGTGGCACACCAGGTGGCGTGGTACTCACGCTCATCAGGGTGGGGTTCACCGATCAGACTGGTCCACTCCGGGGTCTCGGACACCGCGGTGTCCCCGGCGGCGTCCAGGTGCTCCTGGATTACTGCATAGGTACCGCAGACGAAGTCGTGTAGCTCAGCGTCCCCGAGGATCCTGCTGCGCCGCTCGGTGTTCTGGGCCGCTGGCAGGGGAGCATCAACCGTCCACAGCAGGTCGCTGTCGGGCAGGATCTTGACTGCGTCGTTGTCTTCGACGGCCATGCGGACCAGGAACGCGAAGCTGTCGCGCTTGTCCTCGTCGGTGGCATCCCACCGGGTTTTCGCCGTGGCGATCGCCGCTGTGAGGATCGTGTCAGTGTCGGCTCCGAGAGCGTCGAGTCGGCCGACGTACTCGGCCAGCCGGCGAGACTGCCAGTCGGCCCGCAGCAGCGCGCGGGCCTCACCATCGGCGGTGGCCGCGACAACAACATCGACGGCGAGCTCTTCGGCCAGCTCGGTGTAGGCCGCCACCACGGTGGGCACATCCAGTTCGTCTGCGTCCGCTGCAGCCAGCGTGGCGTGTGCGGTGACAGCCGAGCCATCGCGTTCGATAATCGAGGCGAACAGCTGCCGCGGTGACATCGGCTGGTTCTGAGGCAGGTGCGAGTCCACATCGGGCACCTGGTCATCAGGCAGGAAGATCTTGTTGAGCGAGCGTCCACGAGACAGTGCAACGTAGAGCCCCTGACGGTCCAGTGACGCCGATGGGATGACGTAGGCACGATCCACGGTCATGCCCTGACTGCGGTAGATCGTCGAGGCGTAACCCAGCTCCACATTCTCGGTGACATACTCAGCCGGCAGGGTCACCTTGTGCCCACGTTCGTGGTGGGCGACGGTCAGCGAGCCATCGTCGCTGACTCCGGTGATGCTCCACAGGTCACCGTTTTTCACCCGGTGCCTGCCGTTCGTGCCGTAGCGGATCGTCGAGTCGTTGGCGCGGGTGACGATCGTGTCACCGACCGCGGCAACCCGCCCGCCGGCAATGGTGGTCTGCCCGGCGGCGGGGTTCACCCGGCCGGAGTCGATGTAGTTCGTCCTTGCTATCTGGTTGAGTGCGTCGACGGTGTGGCTGTCCCCGGCGATCATCAGTGCGGTTTTGTTCTGCTTGATGGAGTCCCACCACGCGGTGAACACTCGACCGGGAAGTTCCTCGCGCAGTCCGGAATCCACCCGTCCGTGGGAGATGTACCAGTCGATAACGCTGGTGTCCCCGCCGCGCAGTGTCAGGCTGGCGTCTGCCTCGTCCGGGTCGTGGAATCGGTTGATCTCGGTGAGCACCGGGGCGTTGGTGGCGGTGGCGACCTCGGCGAGCATGCCGCCGGATTCGATCGCGGTGAGCTGCTGGGGGTCACCGACCAGTCGCACTACCGCACCCACCTGGCTGGCTGCACGCACCAGCTCTGCCAGGTCTCGTGTGGAGGCCATACCGGCCTCATCAACGAGAATCACATCACCCTCCCCGACGTCGAGACCATGGGCGATGTTGTCGGAGCCGGGGTGGATGAACTGCGCGATCGTACCGGTGGCAATGTCCGCGTCCTGTGCCAGCACGCTGGCGGCTACCGCGCTGGGGGCCAGGCCGATGACCGTGTTGCCGGACTTCTCCCAGGCGCGGGCGAACACCTCCATCGCGGTGGTTTTTCCCGCGCCGGCGGGACCAATGCCGGCGGCGAGTACCGCCGGGGAGCACAGCAGATGCTCGACGAACTCGGTCTTGTCGGCAGACAGGGTGATGTTCTTGGCGGCCTCGATCTCCGCGGCAGCCTCACGTCCCTGGGCCGGGGAGTGGGCGTTGGCCACCCATAGTCCAGCGGCGTCGGTGATGGTCTTCTCGTCGTCGAGCACCGCCTGGGAGGTAAAGCGGGTGGAAGCGTGCGCAGTGAACACGGACTCACCGTTGGCGCGACGCAGTCGCGGTGAACAGGACTCGACGTTGACCCCGGGCAGGATGCGTTCATGGTCGATGGTGATGCAGTGCCCCGCCAGACACCAGGTGGTGATGCGCTCGACGACAGCGGCTTTCTGCTCGTCGGAGCAGAAGATGAACCGAGCACATTGGCG
Organism: Corynebacterium glyciniphilum AJ 3170; assembly: GCF_000626675.1. NCBI lineage: Bacteria > Bacillati > Actinomycetota > Actinomycetes > Mycobacteriales > Corynebacteriaceae > Corynebacterium > Corynebacterium glyciniphilum. The sequence goes on from NZ_CP006843.1 coordinate 43,510, forward strand.
GGAGGTTTCGGAGGTGATCTGGTACTCAGTCCAGCTGGAGCGCTCCCGGGCGAGGGCGTCCATCACCCGGTCGACGATCGTGTCCTCGGCACCGGGGGAGTAGGGCACACGGCGCTTAGCCTGCTGGGTCTCGTATGCGTCCCGCTCAGCCTCGGGAGCCTCAGGGCCGGGGTCGGCAAGGTAGGTGTCACCGGCGGCATACACGTCCTCCAGCACCGACTGGCGGTTGAAGTTGGGGGAGGTGGTGTCGGCGATACCGCGCCATTGTTCGACCATTTCTTGCAGGGATCGGGGTGCAGCTTTTGCTGCGCGGGTCTCCAGGTTCGCCTGTTCCATGAGCTTGTACTGCACATGTTTCGGCGGTGTGCGACCGTAGGTCTTTCGGTAGTCCTCGAGCAGTTCCCGGCCACGGTCCATAACGTCGTCGCGGCGACTCATCGCCCGCATCAGCTCGGTCGGAATGCCTTTGATCTCCCAGACCGGTCGGCCCCCGCGGGACTTCACCACCGGTTCGAACTCGACCTCCAGGTACCGGGCGACCAGTTCGGTGACCCTCTGGTTGTAGTGCTCGGAAGCGGTAACTGCCGCGCGGTGCAGCACGGTGCCGTCAACGGTGCGGTACCTGCCGTCGGTGCAGTGCACCCGGTTGAGCATCGCGCAGTGGGTGTGCAGGTTCGGGTCCCCGGCACGGTTGTCGAAGTGCAGAAACTTTGCCACGGTCGCGCCGTCGCAGTCGATCTTCTCCTGGCCTTGGGCACCGGCGCGGGTGAACACGGCGTTGTCCTCGATCCACTGCAGTGAGGATTCCACTGCCTCAGAGTGGGCCTTCATGATTGCTGTGCGGGTCGTCTCGTCGCCGATACCCCACAGCACCGAGATTGACTTTGCCGGGGTGAAAACCATGTCGTAGCCGGCAACCGGGTAGCGGGCTTCGCGCTTGGCCTGGGCGATGAACGCGGTGATCCGGTCGGAGGTGATCGGGGCGGTGTGCCGCACCGCCTGGTCCTCGGTGCCGAGGCAGTCGGGCACGAATCCATCGGCAGAATCACCCGTCATCGTCTCCACGCCTTGTGCCGCAATGACACCGAACCGGCGCTCTGCATCGGTGGCTCCGGCGTCGATGTCGGTGAGCATCCGGCGGGCGACGATGCGCTCGATATCCTCTATTTCCTCCGGGGTGGGTACTGCCGCATGCGCCTGGGTGAACTCGATGGTCTGCTGCTTGACTGCCATCAGGAACGGGTTGTCTCGGTTGAAGTCGGGGGCCCGCCGCCCCAGCCGCACGGCGTTGATCGCCGCAGTCACCCCAGCACCGGAGCGGATGAGCTCGCCGATTTTCTCGTTGGCCTCCGGGTGCAAAAACTCACCGTATGCCGCCAACATCTGCTCTTCGGTGACTTCCCCGGAAACCCCCAACTGTGCGGCACCTTTGCCCCACCATTGGCCGGCCGGGGCACCGTGTGCAGTGTAGTAGTCCGCCATCAACTCGCCGCGGGTGCGTGCGTTGTCGCCGGTGGCCACCTGTCGGGTCAGGTAGGCGTACCCGTCCCCGGCGTGGAGCACCTTCAACGACATCATGGGTGCCATTCTACCGGTGATTTTTCCCGAAGGGAAGCATATCAAGTAATAGTGCAAGAGGTGTGTGGGTTTTGGACGGTGCGGCAGCGCCGTGGTGCTGAGCCATGTGAGGGACCGGTGGTGTTCGGCGATGTGACAGGGCGGGCTCGTGGATCAGGGCAGTAGGGGTGGTGCAGTGCACGGTTTTCAGAGCAGCGGGGTGGGGTTGTGGCGGACTGTCGGGTCGGTGTCGGTTCCGTTGTTCACGCCCTGTTGGCCCTCCGGTGTTGCGCGTCGAGGGGGTTAGCACCGCGCACCCTCGACGCGGTCGCCCCCATTCGTGGCGCACTTGCGGTCCGGTGTGTTGCTCTCATCGTGCTGACATCGGCACCGGCGTGTGCCCGGGTATGAGGTTTCCGTGATGCCGGGGTCCGTCTTCGTGCGCCAGTACGGACCGGTCGGTGCGACGAAGTCATGGACACCCGGGGCGGCAGTTACGGTGCCGATGTCACCTCGTGCGCGCCCGACGGCACGGTCAAGGTGAGACCCGACGTTGGCTCTTGTGACAGCGCTGTCGTTCGACTTAGGTGTGGCTGTGGCGGTGAGTGTCGATGCACTGTGGGGGTGGCTTATTCACGTTGGAGCGTCGGCACCGTGCACAGGATCCGGGACCAGACACCCCGCATGGTAGACGTGTTGGCGGCAGCCGACGACACACGTGTCGGGCTTTCGGGGTGGAATCTTGTGACGCATTGGGGACCACACGGCGGAGGGGTGGTCGGCATGTGCGCCGGGTCGCTGTGTCGTGTGTCGATCACGGCACGCGATAAGTGGTGCCTGTCTGGTCGCGGGTTCAGTGCCCGCCACCGTGGTGGTGGAGGTGCATCGGTACGGGGCGCAGTAATCGGTGCGGGGCGGTGACGGCCCGTTCAGCGTGACCGAGAGACAGGGGTTTGGGCGTGTGTCGATGCCTCGTTGCGTGCTGCGCCTTGCTCGGCCCTGGTACGCACAGCCGGCCACTTACGCCCCCGCGGTGACAGTGAGAAGCCACCACGGCCGCCCGCCGATGGTGGATCCTGTCTGCCGGCGGGAACGTTCTCTGCGCATCCGCTCCACACTCATCGGCAGAACATGCACGCCCGGTCGTGGGAGAGACTGAACCGGTGGCACCGGGGTCGGCCGTCGTCGTGGTGTGACCCTCAGGGCATGCTGTCGGGTTTTCCTGGCACCGCCGCCGTGCCATTGTTGCCGTCCGGCCGCACAGTCACAGACCGTTCGCCTCTCCGACGGCCTCGAGACAACGCACCTGAACCCTTGTCCTGATCCGCAGTGTGTCTGACTTGTTGGCGGCGAAGATCACGGGGGAGTAGGCGCACTGTGCTGTGGCACAGCACCGCCGCAACCGATAGGGAGGATGCGGCGTAGACCGCGAGTGCGAGATCCCAACCAGCCTCTCGCACCCCGGCGAGGAGCGGGGGACCGTGTGGCCCCGAGCAATGTCGACCAATTCGCCCACCACTGGTGTGGCGGTGAGGTAGTTTCACTTCCAGCAGGCGTCACCTCCGGTACCCGGAGGATCCCCCTTGGCGTCTGCACTGACGGTCTCTGGCGTTGAGCCTTCTTGTTCACCATCCCCCTGGTGTGGCTCCGCCGAGGCCGGCGCTATCGCCCCGCGTCCTGTCTAGGATTCGTTGGGGAAGCTGGCGTAGTAGGCGCACTGTTGGTCGGTGAGGGTGCGCTCGAGCTCGTCGAAGCGGCTCTCCCACAGCGCCGTCATCCGGATTGATTTCGGGATGGTGGCCCAGTCACCCACCAGGTGATCCCGGTTGACGATCGCGCACACTTGCTCGAGAGTTCCCTCGCCCAGCGCGGCACCGTAAGCGATGGAACGCCCACCGGGTGTCGACAAGTCGACGGTGGAGCCGCCTTTCCTGGCCCAGTGGATCGACTGGGGAATCTGGATCATGCCGTCGACGGGGCCGCGCAGCTCGTCGAGGCTGCCGGGAATCGCGTAGCACTTGCGGAGCCCGAATGGCAGCGGCCGAGCAACCTCGGGCTCCACGGCAGCACCGGCATCAGCGTCTGCGGCAAGATCGTCGGGGCTTGACATCTACGTCTCGTCTCCGCGGTGCACCTCATCCGAGGCGTCCTGCCACTGGTCGAGGGGGATGGCCACGGAGTCTTCCAGTGCCCGGTACACCGCTTGGATCGGTCCCCATCCGTCCTCCAGCAGTCCGGGGACAACGGCAAGTGCTGCGGTGGCGTGCTCTCCTTCGGCGACCCGGACCGTGGGGTTGGTGTCGATGGCGATGAGCCAGGGCAGGCGTTCATGCTCTGTGGGGGAGTATTCCACCGTGATGTGCGGGGTTGTCATGAGCATTCCTCCGGTCTGTGGGGCTGGCACTACTGCAGGGCTATCAGCGTTAAGGTCGACACTGTGCAGGTGGCGACACGGGTAGAAGGTTTCAGTCGCACATCCCGAGCTCGGTCGTCGGTGATGCGGCGGATGTGCTCAACTGAGTCAATCGGGGATAGTGGCGACCATAGCCCATGAACGGGGATGTCCCGGATGCGTGAGCGAGCGCTACGCATACGGCAGGGCGTCTGGCTTCTCATCACGTCCAGTGTCAGGGGGTGTGCTCAACTCACTGTCCTGCGCCTGGGGGACGCATAACCAGTACCCCAGCGATGTTGTCGGGCATCGTTGCGGCAAGTGCAACTTCATCGATCTCGTCGGCCATAATGTCCATGACGTAGGCAGGGGGCGCATGCAACAAGGGCGTCAGAACGTGTTCGAAGTAGGGTCGGCCGAAGTGCCCAGTGTCATCGGGCACGTCGGTGAAGACCGGGCCGAGTTGGTCATGCTCACCAAGTCGCGTCGTAGCAATATGCGGTGATAGGGAGGCGAACATTCCTGATCGCTTCTGCAGCACACGGTCGATCATCGAGCGGGTGATGGCACGGACCCCCTCCTGGGGCGTCCGGAGGAACTCGGAGAGCTCAGGCGACAGCTGGATCTTCAGACCCGGTGACAGCCACAACACATCGGTAGACGGTGTCCATATCTCTTCCAAGGCGACCGATGACGCGTAGGTCGAACCCGCGTCGTTGATGAGACTGCATGCGAGTATCTCGGGCATCAGCGAGATGGAACGTTTTTCACATCCCGGGCAGTGTCCACTCTGGTGGTCGACAGAGCAGCGATACCAGTCTCGATAGTCACCTGTTCCGAGATACAACGCGTAGACGGGGAGAACACCGAGTGCCTCGGCGGTCTCGCGAAGGACATCACGTTGTAGCCGCTGGGTGCTTCTGGTCCTGTAGTCGAAGTCGAAGTGCCATGTGCCGTCGGTGATGTTCACGCGTTTGGCCTGTACGAGCATGCCGTAAGCGCCGGTGTCGTCGACCCACCACCAGATCCAGTCCGCACCGCTGCGAGCTTCTGCTCGTTGTGTGAAAGGCACGACCGCGACAGCTTGCGCTGCGTGGGCGATGACGGTTTCGGTGATGGATGTTTCACTCCACCGCATCCTCGCGTTGTCGCAGGCGGTCATGTGCCGGACGGCGTGGGTTCGCGCCTGCGCAAAAGCGTCAGCTACCGACCTCATGGGGCCCATTGTGCCCCACGATCCGAGGGCAGCGAGGGCTATGTCGTCCACGTGCTCAGTAGGCCGTACGCGGTGCGCCACCTGGGGTGCTACTGGTCACAGCGAAGCGGTGAAGTCCGTCAGCTCCAGGCCGGTAACAAGTTCGCCGGCATCGGTGTGGAGTGTCATGGCAAGTCGGAGGATATTGACCAGGCTGATGTTGCGCTCTCCCCGCTCAACCGAACCGACATAGGTCCGGTGCAACCCGGCAGCATCAGCGAGTCCCTCCTGAGACAGTCCGCGCTGCTGGCGCAGCCGACGTATCCGGGTGCCGAATACGCGTAGCGCCTGACTGTCCTGATCCACATGACGAGCATCCGGCGTTGATGACTAAAGGTCTACAGACTATGAGTAGCATTGTGGGTGCCACCACACGGAGGGATCCCATGAGCAAGAAGAACAGCAGGAACCAGCAGCGCGCCGCGGCGAAGAAGAAGCGCCGTGCCACCCGGGTGAAAAAGCGTGCCGTACAGACCTCGCAGTCAATGCTGGATGACGACTTCGGCACGATGTATCTACCGGAGTTCGCCTTCGATGAGCCGGCGGAACCGAATGTGCTGCCGATGTGGGAGTACGACGATCCGGAGTGCCTGGAACTGATCAAGCAAGAACATCCAGACTCAAGCGACGAACAGATTCTGGATGCGATGTTCGCCGAACCGGTACGGGCGCAGACTCCGGGTGGGTACGTCTACTCGCTGCCGACGCATGCGGTGTTGGGAATGTCCGAAGGTTCCACCGGAGTCCAGTTGTTCGCTGCGGCCAAGCGACGGTTCCGCGACGGCAAGATCAGCTGGGACAAAGACGGGCTCGTTCACATCGCCCCGGACATCACCCCGGACCCCGATGAAGCGTTCTACAGGTGAGGTGAACACACAATACCGACAGGACGCTCAACACGACAGGATCCTGGACGGCTTCACCAGTGACTTGGCGAGTAGGTTGTGGCTACCTGGGTTCGGCCGCGGAGAAGAGGAAGTTGATGGAGAGACATCGGTTGGTGAAAGCCCGGACGCCTCGGTCAGCCCTGCAGCGCATCGGCCGGGAGATCGCGGAGACGCGTCAAAACCAGGGGATGACACAGGCAACCGTTGCAGAGCTCGTTGGTACCAGCCGCAGCACACTGTCACGTATTGAGAACGGCCAGATAGGAGGGGACTCGAAGCGTCATATGGTTATCCTCCGGGGGCTGGTCGATCTTCTCGGCCCGTTCGAGAACTTGATGATCTACACCCCGGAGCCGCCTGATCTGTCGACCTACGACCAGTGGACCCGCATCTGACCAGAGGTCGCACGGTGGGCGGGATCTTCTCACGCATCGGCCGGGGTGATGAGCGTCGCCACAATAGAGCACGGTGGTGCACAACAGGGCAGTGTGACGCTACCTTTGGGGCATTGCCACCTGTTACGACAGGATTGGAAGAAGACCCCGGGCCCCAGCCGGACGACTGGACCCTGGGTCTTCGTCTGTCTCTACAGCGAGTCCGGGGTCCGGTGGTTGAGCACGTTCTTGTCCTGCAACGCTCCCACTCGTGGGGCTGCCCTAGGGGCACACAGGCGAGGGAGAACGGGCCCGGCCGAGACCAACTACTCTTCGAATGGTGTTCCTCAGTGCCGGTACCGTGTCCAAAACGCCCGCTATCCTCAGTCCACATCATTCATTGTGGTGCGTGCGTGGGATTCCGTCGAGCGTCCCTACAGCGCTTACCACCGCGTGGTCCGCATCTTGAGACACACTGCCAGTCCTTCTCCGCCGACACTACGATGACTAGAGTTGCGCCTCTGTCGAATACACGACTCGGCAGAACGAAGACCCGGCACCAGGCGGGCATCTGGACGCTGTTTCTTCGCTCGCTACTAGGGGCATCCCAGCCCTTCCAACCAAGCTTTCCATGTGACGAACAACTGCACGGCAAGTAGAACTCGCGCTCTGCAAGCTTTCAATCTTCCTCAGCGACCAGCAGATGCTGACCCCTTACCTTTCCCATCCACGGCCCGCTTCCTCCTCCGCCGCGTGGCGACCTCACCAAGATGTAGAAGGTATGTCTGCCGTACCGGATCGTTAGCGAAGCTGCCTGGGACACTAGGAAGTCTCTTGCGTTCCGCGGTCAGCAACCCCGCCTCACGGAGCTGTTTCACCCCTCGAGCCCTGGTGGTCGGCGCGAGTCCGATACGCCGTTGGAACTGCGAGATAGACCACCACATAGGCTCGTTCGGCTTGTTCCGTTCAGCAAGGATGGCCAGGAGCATCGCTAATCCGGGTGTCCCGAGCTGGTAAAAGCTGTCTCCCTGCCACAACTCGATGGGAACCCTGACCCATCGATCAAGGGGATCCTTACTGCCACGCGGAGGCCGGTAAGGCGAACCGTCACCCGATTCATCGAGAAGCGTCACCACTGATGGCTTCCCTCTTCTCCGGTCAACGCTGATCAGATTGGCATCCTCAAGCCTCTTAACGGCTCCGTTGACGCGTCGAGAGTACGTTTCTACCGGAGGTTCCAACCCCAGTAGCTCTGCCCACAAGCGTGCAGGTATCTCGACGTCGTAGGGCGATGCACTGCACTTCCACAGCAGCGCCAAGTAGAGGCGCAGAGTGATTCCGTCACGACCTCCCGACGTCACCAATCTCTTGAGAGGAGTCTCCGCGTGTTCACCTGTACCGGCCCCCATATCGCGGATAAAGCGGGCTCGGACTGGAATCGACGTACGCCGTGACCTGGAAGATATCTCACGGGCATGCTTCTTGGCAGTTCTTCTTACCTGATCAGGCGATGGTTGCGGACCATCCTGCATCATTTGAGCCACCTGCCTTCCCTCCTGGCATCGCTACGGTTGTCGTTTCGTAGTCCTTAGTTCAGCCTACGACCACCCTAGTATTTATTCCTCAACTGCATCACCTAAAAACCTACAACATCACCACTTGCATCCCTGGAAACATACTACATGAACCACCTATCATGTGGAATACTTGCAGCTCAACGACATATCTCGCGGCATCAGTGATACGCTTTTCCGTGACGCACTTAACGCAACATCATGCATGTTTCCTGACTACCAGCACGAAGGACGTACCCCCATGCCTGCACGCCCGACACCGACCGAGGTCTTCCACTTCACCCATGTCGACCATCTAGCTACGATCATCAGCCAGGGTCTTCTGGCCGACACAACGGCTCAGCACAGCGGAAACTTGACCCACGAGGTCGGAAACGCCCAGATAAAGCAGCAACGCCGCCAGCGCCAAGTACCCACAGATCAGGGACTCAGTGTCGCCGACCACGTCCCCTTCTACTTCGCCCCTCGTAGTCCAATGATGTACTCCATAGCAAAAGGAAATGTTCCCACCTACCAAGACGGCATTGGACGACTCATATACCTCCACAGCGACCTAGACCACCTCTACGCGCTGGGCTACCGCCCCATCCTCACAGACCGAAACGCCGCGCTCAACGTCGCCGAGTTCCGCCAGTTCGTACTGCAGGACCCCCTGGAAGATGGGTTCATCGACTGGCCGTTGATGCGCGCAAAATACTGGAAGAGCACTGATGATGCCCCAGACCGTAGAGAACGGCGTATGGCCGAAGCCCTGGTCCAAGGTCGCGTAGGATGGGAGGCGATCACAGCCATCAGCACTCGCAATCAACAGGTTGCGGATGAGGTGAACAGCATCCTGACAGGAGCGAGGGTAAGTCTCCCTGTCAACGTGCGCGGTGGGTGGTACTTTTAGGAGCGTGGACATGATGATCGCGGAAGAGAGAGGCAACCTGCTCAAGGCTCCAGTCGAGGCCCTGGTGAACACCGTCAACACCCAGGGCGTCATGGGCAAGGGCATTGCACTGCAGTTCAAAAAGGCCTTTCCCGACATGTTCAAGGAGTACGCACGGGCGGCAAAGCATGGCGAAGTACAGCTCGGCCACATGCATGTGTGGACAGCCGACACCCTGGACGGACTTCGGTATATCATCAATTTCCCCACCAAAGACCACTGGCGCTCAGCATCGCGAATCACCGATGTCGAAGCCGGCCTCCAAGATCTTGTTCGCATCGTTCGCGATTTCAACATCGCGTCGATCGCTGTTCCTCCGCTGGGATGCGGTAACGGAGGCTTGAGCTGGGCTGAAGTAAGGCCCCTCATCCATGAGGCCTTCCGATCGCTGCCCAACGTTGATGTCCGTGTTTTTCCTCCCCAAGATGCTCCGGCCGCCTCAAGCATGCAGGTCAACTCAGCAAAGCCAGAAATGACCCCTGGGCGCGCCGCACTCGTGGGAATCATCAGCAGCTATATTGAACAAGGCCTTACCGAGCCAACGCTCATTGAAACACAGAAGCTGATGTATTTTCTGCAGCTTGCAGGTGAACCTCTGCGCTTGCAATTCTCCGCCAACAGGTACGGTCCCTATGCAGACAACTTGCGCCACGTCCTCATTGCCGTCGAGGGTCATTACCTGACCGGGTATGGTGATGGTAGTGCGAAAGTCCTCGAAGCTAACCCGCTGATGCCTGTCCCAGGGGCTACCGAGCTAGCCAACAAAGTACTCAGCCATAATCCTGAAACCCGTGAACGCATGGGACAAGTTCTTGATCTAGCCGCAGGTTACGAATCCGCTTACGGGATGGAACTTCTCGCTACAGTCCACTGGGTGACTGAACGCGCTCCCGAGGGAGCTACTGACGAGGATATTGCAAGAACAGTCGCTGACTGGTCTGCACGGAAAGCCAGGATGTTTACGCCCCACCATGTCGACAGTGCACTTGCGACCCTTCGTTCACACGGCCTTTTAGAGCAGCGATAGGCTGTAGCCTCCTGCTCAAGCTCTGCGCAAGCCTGGCTGAAGCATCGGCCACCAGTTTCGTGGCCTGGCTACATCCACAAGGGCCACACCGATCACCGGCCCGACAGGCAGAAGCAGTGGTGCCACCGCGCCTCCCAACCCGAGCCTGCACAGAAGGGTCGGGGGCGTGGCTGCATTCTCCTTTCCGAATTGCTGGTACAGGGTCGGAAACTGCTTAGGCGGCGAGGCGTTCTTGCTCGTCCATCCAATCATTGACATACTGGATAAGAGCTTCAAGGAGGTTGATACCCTCACGGAACGCTCGCAGGGTTACTGCGAGGTTCGTCGGGTAGATCTCCGAGTACATCGGGAGCTTCGCCAGGGTTTCCTTCGGAATCCGTCGTGCCTTCGGGTTCTGCTCCAGACGTTCCTCTTGGACACGGCCCAGCACAGTGACACTGTGATAACGCCGGGCATGAAGCTGGATATGACTGCCGGTCCAACCTTCTGGTATCAGCAGTAGCGGATGTCCCTCGACATACGGCAGCACCGCTGTGCGCTCGATCCACTGGTGCTGATGTCGGTCCCACACCGTCATCTTGCACTCACGAACCTGGTTACCGTTTGCTCGGAACTCAGGGTAGACATCGACCATATGTTCGGTGAAGTCGATGAGCACCCCGCGGATGATGCTCGTCGTAACATCGGACATACGGTCTGAGTCGAAGTTCCTGACGAACAGGGGGAGGGCACCGATCCAGTGGAAGACTCCCACCGCGACGAGTGCCTTGAGATCATCCTGTAGTGCCTCACGAATCTTCGTCGCGAGGTATTCACCCACACCGCGTCCTCTGTATCCCGTCCGAGACATACCCAGATGCGTCTCCGAAGGCTCGTTGAGATTGTCCAGCATCTGTTGCGCGCAGGCCTTATCCTCAACCGATCCGAGAAGCCTACGACACAGGAGCTCGGAGTAGTCGCAGATCAACGCATGGGCTTCAGCAGCATAGGGGTCGGAGCGCGCACCCCTGGCGATGCGGAAAGGGTCGACGAACAAGGACGTATCGTCGTAGGTGTCGACGTCGACGAACGGGGCGGTACTGGGGATGCCGAAGTGTTGCTTTAGAGGTGGCATGGTGCCACATCCTTCCTGCAACGAGGACCGAAATGCGTAAAAAAGTACGCACAAGCGGTATGCTGGGAAGCGCTTGACGAAAGCATCTTGCCAGCAGCCTCGCTGCGTGTTGGCCGAGGCCTGCCCCTGCTGCGAACAGGGGCAGGCCTCGAAGTTATTCATCCTTTTGTGCCGCCGCCTTGCCTCTGTTGCCAACGATGGGGACACCCTCGTTGAGATCGAGACACAGCAGCTCGCCTTCTAGGCGCGGGATAATCCGCTTGCTAACGGTTGTATCGATACCGTAGTACTCCGTGAACGCAGTCAGCGAGACCACGACCTGGCCGGTGTTCTTGCTGGCGGTACGAAATGCGTAAGCATGGGCTTCGTCAGAAGGCTTCAGAGCGATGACCTGGCTCTCTGGATCGAAGAGAAGTTCCACACTGCCCGCGAAGTTGAGCATGCGGTGCGCCGAAGAGTTCAGAGACAGTAGCCCCTTCTTCTGCAGCGTTGCTGACGGCGCCTTGCCGAGAGCGGACTTGCGCTTGTCGAAAACCTCGAAAGCCAAGAGCCTCACCCTTTCGTGGACGGTAGTAAAAATCTTTGATCACCTATGAATACTACACATGTAATTCAATCCGTCAAGTCGTCGTCCACACTCCTGATCGTCTCGCTGATGTCATCCATGATGACGAGCTGACCTATCCTAGTAGTGACACTTTCGAACGTTCCTAAGCCGAAGAGGGCACACCGCACCACGCTATCTGCGAGGTCCACCAATCTTCGTGGTACACATCCTCAGGTCGCGGATCCACCTGTCAGTGTAGGCTTTCTTCAATCTATAGTCGTCTGCACACGATGAACCCGAACCTCAGAGCAGACACAAGCAGCGCAGCAGATCCGGAGAAGCGTTCGGGAACACCGCCAATGGGATAGTAGAACGACTCATAGGAAGCTGGAAGACTGCGCGACAAGTCGGCAGAAGCCTAGGCGCGCTCGAAATCATCCAGCTACGCCATATAGTCACAGTGACGATATTGGGTCACACAACGGGCCAGGCCGATCTTCCTCGCTCGAATAGTCAAAACAGCAGGTCAGAAGTTCGTACGCATGTCCTGATGACCGTGAGGGCATCCTCCCGCAAACAGAGCAGCGACATCTACTGGCAGTGAGCGACAGCGACGACCAGTCGACCCCGGCACTTCAAGCAAAACAGGTCTTTAGCAGGACCAGGTGTCGTGCGCCAGGACAGTTGGCGAACCGACCGAATCTGACCTTATGGTTCGACGCACACGCGATCTAACAACGTGCCACGCGACTTGACGACCGCCTGGTGGCGTCGCATCTCCGACGTGCTGTTCGCCAACTATCGCATCGAGTGACCTGGGGTTCGCCAGGCAAGCTGTCACACTTCGCCAACTAGGCTGGCAGACGACAGCAAACAACGACAGCCTTACAAGGAAGCAGGACGGACCGCTTCTGATAAACGCCGATAATTATGATTATGACACTTTGACGGTATAGCGGCCGCCCCCTCGAAACATCTTTTCGTCCGCAGTTTAGTTGGTCTTATTCTCGCCCTATCTGATAGTTTTCGTTATTCTCCTGCCCCGGTATCGGTTGTCTCCAAGGTGATCGTCGGAGCCAACGACGGCTTTCCCTCACTGATAGTCCGTGCCAATGGTGCAGTCAGCGCGCACGGGCCGTTTGTTCCTCGGTGGCCGATCGGGCAGCCGGGGCCCCTGGTCTTCCTTGGCGACCGGCGGCGCAGTGGGGTCAACGGTTACCACCACCGCGATCTATACTTACCCGGGTAACCTCGACCAGCCGTGAAGGACTGTAACCATGCCCCCTTTTCCCGTACTACCACCACTGCCGACTCCTGATGACATTCTTGCCGGGGTCATCAACGTCTTCGCCGCTGGATCGTATCTCCTCTCAGCACCGGCAGGGCTCGTCGGCGATCTGATCACCGCGGCAGGATCACTACTGCCCTAGAGGGGACCCCTCGGCCCCGGGGAGACAGTACGAACGGCCGTATTGTTCAGCGCGTACAGCGCGTGGAGGATACTTGATCCTTGGACATCGGCAGTAACCACTGATGGTTCAGCCACCGGGTCTGCAACAGACATGGACTCCGTCATCATTTCAAGGTGGTTAAATGTTCGGCGTTATCTGGCGACGAGCATGACACCAGAGCAATATAAGATCATGACGTTAACCACACGGAAGACACCCCTCGTATCATCACTGGCGGTAGCAGTAGCGATCTCACTGGCAACAGCGATCACCTCAGCCACAGCTGCACCAACCACCGGCCTGGACATCCGACCAGTCGGATACAACATCGTCGACGGACACCAAGACCTCGACAACCCCATCACTAACACTGACATCACCGCCGACACCGGCACCACCATCACCGAGGCATCCAATGGGTCCTACCGAACCCCACGCAAAGTCATCGATGATGACGACCGACAGCAGGTCGAAGAAACCAGGACCTCGCCCTACAGACGAGTAGGTCAGCTCACTTTTCAGACCGGGACCGACTCTTACATCTGTACCGGCTGGCTGATCTCCCCAGACACCGTCGCCACTGCCGGCCACTGCTTGGCGGACAACAGCAGCAACATTACCTTCAGTCCCGGGCGCAACGGCAGTGTCAACCCCTTCGGAACGCAAAACGCTACCCAAGTCTGGTACGACCAGGACTTCGGTCAGGAAGGCCGCGATTGGGGCGCGATCAAGCTCGACAAACCCGTCGGAGACAACGTGGGCTGGTTCGGGATCACCTCCACCGATGGAGAAGACCTCATCGGTGATGATGCGCGCATCATCGGCTACCCGGGGGACAAGCCTTCCGGAACCTTGTGGCAGCACACCGGAGAAGTCACCGCATCAGACGCTCGGCGCGTGACATATAACACCGACACTTTCGGCGGACAGTCGGGCTCGGCAGTCACCGATGACACCGGAGACATTGCCTACGGCATCCATGTCGCTGGAACACCTGAGAAGAACTGGGCTACGCGGATTACCGGAGAGCTGTTTAACACCTTGGTCAACATCACCCGACAATAGATTAGTGCTGTAGCAATTCGATCGTCGGTCACATTACTTAAGTCCCGCTGTTAAACCTGGCTTTAGGCACACCGGATGCGATAAAATCATTAGAAGTTGCTCCGCAGGAACCCGTAGGCGGGGTTCACTCCCCCGTTGCCCCCGTAGCTCGAGACATGGGCGTACTGCCCCGGCGCCAATCCGAAGGGAACCTCGGCGACCATGCTCCGGTTGTCCGTGCCACGGATGTCGGAACTGCCGGTCAGCCCCTGGTCAAGAGCGGTCATCTGGGTGATTGCCTCCGCGCGGCCACGCGTATTTTTCGTACGCTCATCAGAGTTGCAGATGTAGTCAGCAGAGTCACAGACATCCATGACCCGGTCTGCAAGCTCACCGTAACCTCCGGGAAGCGCCCCAAAAACCCCTTCCCCACCGCGGGCGGTGCCGCCCTCCACTGAACCTGCACCTCGGTTAGGGCTGGAGATCACTGCGGCAGAGCCGAACCTATCCGCATCGATCGGCCCCCGTCCGTGCCCGATATCTGCCGCCACCCGGGACGCCACGTCCGCTCCCAGTGAATAACCGGCGAGACTGATCGTCGACGAGGGACACTGGGCTGCCGTGCCAGCGATGAGCTGACGGGTCTTGGCGATACCGTCCGCCTGGATCTGCGTGTACGCAGTGGAGACGAACGGGACGGCGTTGTAGGCGACCGTCCGGGTCGTGGAGGTCCCGAATGTCTCGAGCATCGCCCCGAGATCCGAGGTGTA